>NZ_DHEI01000120.1:92783-101645 GCF_002399805.1 Flavobacterium sp. UBA4854 | reverse complement strand
TTTTCAGAAATTATATTTTTAAAAGTATTGACATTTTTATTGGCAATTTCCTGCGCTTCTTCCAGAAAACCTTTTGAGATAAAAGCTCTTCCGCTTTCTTCATGATCAATTACAATTACTCTGTAACCTAATTCTGTCAAGAGTTCGTATGCATCAATTCCGACTGAAACATCATAGTAATTGGTAAATTCATCGCAGAAAAGATAAACGCTTCCGTTTTCAAAAGAACTGCCTATGTTCTGTTTTCTATTCTTTTCATACCATTTTCTAAACGTCTTTGGAGCCAATAACGGCACTTGTCTTTCAGGCGCAATTCCCATTCTTTTTTTAACGAAAGAAAGATTGGATGCCCAATTGGTAATAGATGGCGCAATGCTTCCCAATTCATTGAGTTTTGAATTGAAAGCAAATATTTTATTTCGGAAAGAAAATCCGTTTGCTTTTTGATATTGGTATAAAAATTCGGCTTTTAAAGTCGCTACGTCTACATTACTTGGACATTCGCTTGCGCAGGCTTTACAGCTTACACACAATTCAAAAACTTTATACAATTCTTCATGATCGAATTTATTTTCTTTTTCTGAATTCGTCAGATATTCTCTTAAAGCGTTGGCGCGTGCGCGCGTAGTATCTTTTTCGTTTCTTGTGGCACGATAACTCGGACATAAAGTTCCACCTGCAGAAGGCATTTTACGGCAATCGCCCGAACCGTTGCATTTTTCAGCAGCACGCAAAACTCCTAAACTATCAGAGAAATCCTGAATGGTTTGTATCTCAGGTTCTACTCTTCCCGCTTCAAAACGAAGATTTTCATCCATTTTCGAAGCATTTACGATTTTACCAACATTCAAAATAGTATCAGGATCAAATGCTTTTTTAACTCGTTTCAGCAATTCGTAGTTTTTATCGCCAATCATAAACGGCAAAAACTCTCCGCGTAAAATTCCGTCGCCGTGTTCACCGCTTAATGAACCTCTATATTTTTTCACCAAATGGGCTACTTCAGTAGATAAATTTCTAAACTGATGTAATCCTTCTTTTGTTTTTAAATTAATCTTCGGACGCAAATGCAACTCTCCCGCTCCAGCATGTGCATAGTAAATCGCGCTTTGTCCGTGTCTTTCCATCATTGCTGCAAAATCGGCAATATAATTAGGCAAATCACTCAATTCTACCGCAGTATCCTCAATAGAATCGGCAGCTTTGTCGTCTCCTACAATACTTCCTAAAAGTCCAAGACCTGCTTTTCTTACCTCATTTACTTTGTCAATATCGGTTCCGTAGATTTTTGGCAACGCATATCCGAAACCATTATTTTCTAAATCTTTAATTAATGCATCGGCTTGCAATTCGGCATCTTCCATGCTAATGTGCGATCCCACTTCGAGCATTATTACAGCTTTTGGTTCGCCCACAATAAAAAATCGATTTTTAGCTTGTTCTCTATTGGTTTTGGTACAATCTAAAATCGTATCATCCATCATTTCGCAAGTGTACAAATGATGTTTCATGGCAGTGACAACGGCTTCTAAACTTTCTTGAATGGTATGAAAATGTGCCACAACCATGATATTATTGGTTGGCGGCAAATCGTCTACTTTCAAAGTAATTTCTGTAGTAAATGCCAAAGTTCCTTCACTTCCGCAAAGTAGTTTTCCTAAATTGATGGTATCTTCTGTTCCCGAAAAAAGTTTTGATTTCAGTAAAACATCAATTGCGTAACCTGTATTTCGTCTGTGAATTTCTGGTTTTGGAAATTCTTTTAAGATTTCTTCCTGATTTTCTTTGCTCGAAAGTTCGTCGTAAATGGTTTTGTAAATTTTATTTTCTAAAGAATCGCCTTTTGTTTTCTCAATGAATTCTTCAGAAGTCAAATCTCTGAATATTGCAGTAGTTCCGTCGCTTAAAACGGCTTTTATTTCTACAATTTTATCTCGGGTAACACCGTAACGAATTGAGGTTGTTCCCGACGAATTATTTCCAACCATTCCGCCAATCATACATCTATTGGTGGTTGATGTAGTTGGAGCAAAAAACAATCCGTGGGGTTTTAAATATAAATTCAGTTCATCACGAATTACTCCAGGCTGAACTGTAATGGTTTTATTTTTAGGATCAAAAGCAACTATTTTATTAAAATGTTTAGAAACATCGACAATGATTCCGCTTCCGATAGTTTGACCTGCAAGTGAAGTTCCTGCTGTTCTAGGCGTTATAGAAATTTTATTTTTTGAAGCGAACCGAATAATATTTACAATATCATTTTCTGATTTTGGAATGGCCACGGCAAGAGGCATAATTCTATAAGCAGAGGCATCTGTGGCGTATATTTTTTTATGAAGATCATCATAAAAAAGAGTTCCTTCTAGCGAGGTTTCTAATTCTTGTAGTTGAAGAGAATCGGACATTTAATTGGTTCTGTTGCTTTTGGTTCTTTAATACATGTTTTATTTCTGCGCTTCACTAAAAAGTTGTTTGGCAAAAACAATACATTCTAAATTTTATTAGAATTTGATATTTATTAAAGTTCCTCTTAAAAGCTTTGAACTTCTTTTAACGCACCAAAGAAATGGCAAGTAAACCAAGAAATGATTTTCATAAATATACCTGACTAATAAAACTAGTTTTAACAAATATAGATACAAAAAGCATACAAATACATTATTTTGCGTTTTTTAACATAATTAAATTAAAATAACGCAACAAAACGCAAAAACTGTATTAAGTAAGTTTAAAATTATAAGATAAAAACACCAGATTTTCTATATTCGTCTAGTTTTTCATCTTCTGGATCTAACTCTGTCACAATCGTATCGAGTTGTGTAAGATCGCATACGCCGTGTGGCATTTTGGTATTTAATTTATTTGAAGCAAACATGGAAACCACTCTATCAGAAGCTTCTATCATTGCTTTTTTCACAATTGAGATTTCATAACCTACTTCTGTAAGCCCTTGTTTTATATTTATACTGCTGGCACCAATGAAACAAATATCGGCTTTGATTTTAGAAACCACCTGAATCACATCCATACCAATGGTTACCATTGCGTTTTTCTGCATTTTGCCACCAATAAATATTAAATCAATATTTGGATGTTGAGATAATTGCATTGCGATTGGTAAACTATAAGTATATATTGTCGCTTTTAAATTAGCAGGAATTAACTTGGCAAAAACCAAATTGGTGCTTCCTCCACTCATTATAATAACCTGATCGTCATGAAGTAAAGACAATGCTTTTGACACGATTTGTTTTTTTTGTTCTTCTGCAGCTATTGCAATATCAAATACATTTGCAGGTTTCTCTTTAACTTGAACTGCCCCGCCGTATACCTTCTCTAACTGCTTTTTACTGTCCAATTCATTCAAATCTCTTCTTATGGTATCTTCAGACAAATCGAGAGCCAAAGCTAAATCTGTTGTAACAACTTTTTGGTCTTCAATAAGCTTAGTCATTATGTATTTATGTCTTTCGGCTTTCAGCATGTTTTTTTAAAAGTTAAAGTTCATCACAAATATATCAAATATTTTAATCTCTATCAGAAAAGACGTTAAAAACTGCAAAAATACGCATTAAGAAGATTTCTAAAATAAATCAAATAAACTTTTTGAGGCAAAACTTGCGTTTTTTTGCGTTATTCAATTTTTTTTTCGAAAAAAAATCAAAAATAACGCATTTATATGCAATTAATAAATATATTTGCTCAACAACAACCATAAAAAACCAGATTAATCATGAAAAAGTTACTCTTTATTTCAGTGTTGGTTTTGTGCATTCAAACAGCATTTGGACAAGCAAAAACAGTTACTGGAACAGTAAAAAGCAAATCAGACGGAATTCCAATTCCTGGAGTCAGCGTCGTTATTCAAGGAACAAATAATGGCACTACGACTGACTTTGATGGAAACTACAGCATTTCTGTAGCACCGGGACGAACTCTAAGCTTTAGTTATATGGGTTATGAAACTCAATCAATTAAAGTGGAAAGCCAACAGAAAATAAATGTTGGTCTTATAGAAAGCACTTCGAAACTAGACGAAGTTGTTGTTGTAGGTTTTGCTTCTCAGAAAAAAACCAATTTAACAGGAGCTGTTGCCAATATTGATGTTGCTAAAACAATTGGAAGCAGACCTTTAACTGATGTTAGTAAAGCTTTACAAGGTACTACTCCGGGGGTAAACATTAATTTTAATTCAGGAAATATTAACCGTGCCGCAAAAATAAACATTCGTGGAGCGGGTACAATTAATGGTTCAGACGATCCTTTAATATTAGTAGATGGTGTTCCTACAGATTTATCATTAATTAACCCAAATGATATCGCTACAATGTCTGTACTTAAAGATGCGGCTTCTGCATCTATCTATGGTGCTCGTGCTGCGTTTGGAGTTGTTCTTATTACTACAAAAAGCGGAAAAACAGGCGAAGGAAAAGTTAGATTTTCTTATTCTGCCAATACGGCTTTTACAAACCCAATTTCTACACTTAAATTCTTAGATCCAACAGAAGAAATTCCAGGATTAATTGCCGCAGGAACAAGAACGGATGGTTCTACTCCGGAGATTTTTGGTCAGAACTACAGCATTTTGTTAGACGGAATTAAAAACTGGAAACAAAAATATGCAAACAATCGTACCAGTAATGAAATGATTTATGGTGAAGACTGGGAAATAAAAAATGGAACTCCTTACTTCTATAGAGTATGGGATGCTAACAAAGAATTGTATGCAAGTAATGCGCTACAAACAACACACAATATTTCTGCTCAAGGAAATTTAGGAGATAAAAGTTCATTCTTTGCTTCGTTCGGATTAACTAACCAAGATGGTATGTTAAGAGTGAATCAAGAAAAAAGACAAAGAATCAACATTAATTTAGGTTTTACAACAAAACTAGCAGATTGGCTTACTGGAGATTTCAAAGTAATGACTATCAATAGTTCTTACGATCAGCCATTTAACTATTATGGAGGTTCTGGAACTGATGACACAGGCTACGGAGGTTACTTTGGTTATGCGCTTCGTTGGGGACAATATTTCCCGAATTTTGGAACTTATAGAGGATACAATTTCCGTACAGCTGGAGGGTATTTATCTAATGCTTCTAGAAACGAAAACAACAAACGTAATACAAGGGTAAGCGCTAGATTTACGGCAGATATTACAAAAGATTTAAACCTTATCACTGAAATTAGCAGTGTAAACGATTATTACAACAGAAAACAAAATGGTGGTAAATTCTTAGCATGGGACAGCTGGTCTGCAATGCCATACGATGCTACTACAATTCAAACCGCTACTCCTGCAACTCTTGAAACAGGAAATGATTTTGTTGGACAATCAAAACAAGAATCAACTACAAATGTGGTAAACATTTATGGTAACTATAAAAAACAATTTGACAAGCATAACTTCAAATTCTTAGCTGGTTTCAACTCAGAATGGCAAAATTTATCTCGTAACTACGCAAGAAGAAATACGCTTTTAGACAAATCAAAACCAGAATTTAACCTTGCAGTTGGTGAACAATTTGTTTCTGGAGCTGCAAACACAGATTTAAATCCAACGGTAACAGAATACTCGATTGCTGGTTTCTTTGGACGTGTGAATTATGATTACAACGGAATTTATTTAGTAGAGCTTAATGCTCGTTATGACGGTTCTTCAAGATTTCCAACTAACGAACAATGGGGATTCTTCCCTTCTGCTTCTGTAGGATACAAAATTGTGAACGAGAAATTTATGGAAGGAACACGCAGCTGGTTAAACGATCTTAAATTGCGTGGTTCTATCGGATCAATCGGTAACCAAAATGTTGGAAACAATGCTTTCTTATCGATCATGACAGCTAAAAATCCTTCTTGGGTAAACAGCGGTGCTACTCTTCCGCCTTCTACAAATTTACCAACTAACGTAGATCCTGCATTAACTTGGGAAAAAGTAATGACTAAAGATGTGGGTATCGATGTTAAAATATTAGATATGCTTGGTGCTTCTTTCGACTGGTACCAGCGTGATACAAAAGGAATGCTTGCTCCAGGTATAACACTTCCAGGTTCATTTGGACAGACTTCTGCACAAACTAACTCAGGAAACATGAGAACTCAAGGTTGGGAGCTTTCTTTGAACTTTAATAAAAATTTAAGCGAAACTGCTTCTATTTTTGTTGATGTTGCTTTATCTGATTCTAAATCGGTTATTACAAAATGGAACAACTCTTCTAAATTATTAGCTTTAGTTACTACAGATACAAAACCTTACTATGATGGTTACGAAATTGGCCAGATTTGGGGATTAACAAGTGACAGACTTTTACAGGCTGATGACGTAATTACAAATAATGGAAAAACGGTAAATGGTGTTGACTACTCTAAAACAATGGGTGGAAACTTCAAATACGGAGCTGGAGACGTTCACTATGTGGATTTAGATGGTGACGGAGCTATTACTCGTGGAGCTGGAACTGCAGACGATCACGGAGATTTGAAAAAAATTGGTAACTCAACACCTCGTTATAGATATGGTATTACATTAGGCGGTAAATTCCGTGGATTTGATATTTCTACTTTCTTCCAAGGAGTTGGAAAACGTGATTACTGGGCTGCTTCAGATGCTGTATTGCCTTTCTTCCGTGCGCCTCAGCAAATGTATGCCAACCAAGCAGATTACTGGACTCCAGAAAACACAGGTGCTTATTTCCCAAATCCATATTATGGTAACGAAGCAAATACTTTTGGGTCTGGTACTCAAGGTCAGAACAACTTTGTTACTTCAACAAGATATTTATTAGACATGTCTTATTTCCGTCTAAAAAACTTTACTATCGGATATAACTTGCCAGCAGCTCTTGTGAAAAAAGCAGGATTAGAAAAAGTAAGATTATATACTTCTGGTGAAAATATTGCGACTTGGGCAGACAAACGTCTTCCTGTAGATCCTGAAATCGACGAAACAGAAGTTTTCTGGGGAAGAGCTTATCCTTACACAAAAACATGGTCAGTTGGTGTTGATATCTCTTTCTAATCTCTAACTATTCAAAACTCTTACAATGAAAAAATACAATATAAAATCTAAGTTTCTGCTAATGTTTGCAACTGCTTTACTAGCAGGAAGCGCAGTTAGCTGTTCAGATTATCTTACTGATGATCCTGCAGATAAATTTACAAATGATAACTTTTGGCAGTCAGAAGACAACGTAAAAACCTTTTCATGGCTTAATTATGATACTTTCTATGGTTATGGTAATGGTACTACAATCGGACTTTCTTTTTTCTACTATCATGGAAGTGATTATAGAGTAGATGATAACTTATCTGCCTTTACTTTCTACCAAATGCCAGTTACAGCTGCAACTACGAATCTTTATTCTTGGAATGAATATTACACACTTATCCGTCGTTGCAACCTAATGCTAGAAAAAATCCCGACAGTAAACATGTCGACAGAAAAAAAGAATCATTACATTGGAGTTGCTAAATTTTTTAGAGCTTATACGTATTTTCGTTTAGTGCAAAAATTTGGAGATGTGCCTTACACTGACAAATATTTAGCTCAAGATGATGCTGCAGTATATGCTCCTTCAAAACCAAGAGCCGAAATTATGGACAACGTAATTGCAGAACTTCAAGAAGCAGCCGATTTGATGCTTGTAAATGATGACAAAAACGTTACTGCAAATAAATACACAGCTTACGCAGCTTTAAGTAATGCTTGTATTTATGAAGGTACTTACAGAAAATACCATTTAGGTCAAGATGGAAGCGTTTACCTTAACAAAGCAAAAGCAGCTTCTTTAATGATTATGAATAATCCAAGCTACAAATTAAATGCAGATTGGAAAGGACTTTACAACTCAGTTGAATTACTTGGAAATACAGAGGTGATATTAGCAAAACGTTATTTAACAAACGTATTAATGCACTCTCTTCAAAACTATACCAATACTTCAACAATTCAATACGGTTTAACAAAATGGGCTGCTGACAGTTATGTAACAACAAACGGATTGCCTATTCAACAAACTGGAAATAGCCAATACGTAGGCGATGACAATGTTACAAATACATTCACTAACAGAGATCCTCGTTTTAGTAAAACGGTAAATCCAGCAAATTACGGCTACAAAGGAAAACCTTTTGGTACGGCAGCTTTAGTTTCAATGTCTGGATATGTATTCGAATTATACAACAATCCTGCTACAACAGGTCCAGATGTAACTACAGGAGGACGTAACTATACAGATGCTCCATTATTCACTTTAAGTGAAGTATATTTAAATTATGCTGAAGCTTGTGCTGAATTAGGAACTGCAACAAATAGTGATCTTGATTTATCAATCAACAAAGTGCGTACTCGTGCCGGAATTGCTCCTTTGACTACTGACGGAGTAAATGCTTCTGCAAATGGTGTTCAAATTAATGACCCAAGAAGAACTTCTTCTTTAGAACAACTTTCTGGAGTAGTAAATCCGTTAATTTGGGAAGTTCGTCGCGAGCGTCAAATTGAATTCATGAGCTGGACAACATTAAGACAAGCTGATATTTACCGTTGGAAAAAAGGTGATTATTTAGATACAAATAAAAACCCTGACGTTAATCTTGGTGCTAGAATTGGAACTCCAGTTGGATCGCAAACTGTTGTTGATGCAAACGGATATGTAAAAATATACCCAGCAAGTACAAGAACTTTTGAACCTAAGCATTATTTAATGAACATTCCAACAAATGACATTGATTTATACAAAGCTCAAGGTGTAGAATTAAAACAAAATCCAGGTTGGTAATTCAGTAAAAACTGAAAAAAAACATATTAATAAAACTGCCTCCGACGTGAGACTTTTCGGAGGCAGTATTTTAAAAACA
>NZ_DHEI01000120.1:91698-92612 GCF_002399805.1 Flavobacterium sp. UBA4854 | reverse complement strand
TTCATTCAGGTTATATCTTGTTAGTTTTTAGATTCCCCCAGTCTACCAAAAACAATCATATATTCTCCGATAAAATCTTAATTTTATTAGTCCATTTTGTCTCTAACTAATAACTGTATTAAAATGATAAAATTTATAGCAAAAAGTGCTTTTGTTACAGCATTTCTGTTTCATGCTGCGTCTTATTCGGCAGTCATTCAGCCCAATAAAACTATTATTTCAGTAGATATGAATTACGCTGTTATAAAAACAGGTGCTGACAATTACGAAAAATACCTGCCACTTTTAAAGGATAAAAAAGTTGGAATTGTAACTAACCAAACCGGAATTTTATCTGACAAAACGCATGTAGTAGATTTTCTATTGGAGAAAAAAATTGCTGTTCAAACTATTCTTGCTCCTGAGCATGGATTTAGAGGAACAGCAGATGCCGGTGAACATATCGTTGACGGAAAAGATCCGAAAACAGATTTGCCAATTATCTCACTTTATGGCGACAACAAAAAACCAAAACCAGCGCAGTTATCTGGAATTGATGTCATGATTTTTGATCTGCAAGATGTAGGCGCACGATTCTATACCTACATTTCTTCTTTACATTATGTTATGGAAGCTTGTGCAGAAAATAACGTTCCGCTTATTGTTTTTGACAGACCAAATCCAAATGGTTCTATTGTTGACGGACCACTTTTAGAAAAAGATTTTACCAGTTTTGTTGGCATGCACCCGATTCCGCTACTTCACGGAATGACAATTGGCGAATATGCGCAAATGGTAAATGGAGAAAAATGGCTAAAAGATGGCGCTCAATGCAAACTAACCGTTATTCCTTGTGTAGATTACAGCAGAACAATGCCATACAGTTTATTGGTAAAACCGTCTCCAAATTTGCCAAATGACCAGTCTATAAATTT
>NZ_DHEI01000120.1:84322-91541 GCF_002399805.1 Flavobacterium sp. UBA4854 | reverse complement strand
AAACAGTTTCAAATCTACGGTTCTCCATATTTAACCAAAACCAATTTTAGTTTTACTCCGAAACCAAATTTTGGCGCAAAAGATCCGCTATATAACGGAAAAGAATGTTTTGGAGAAGATTTAACTGCTTATCCAAAATTGAAACAATTAGAACTAAAATGGCTTATTAAAGCATATCAGAATACGAGCGATAAAACAAAATTCTTCAATGCATTTTTTACCAAACTGGCAGGAACAAAAAAATTACAGCAACAAATTGAAAGCGACGTTTCTGAAGCTCAGATAAGACAATCTTGGCAGAAAGATCTAGAAGCTTTCAAAAAAATGCGAACAAAATACCTGATTTATAAATAATAATTCGGTTCCCTTAGACTTAATTTTAAACAATAGAAACATAGACTTTGATAGACTTACAAAAAAGCGTTTCAATAGCATAAACACACACATATATATTGCTATGCAGAAATGTAGTTCTCTTTGGTTTGCTTTTTAAAGATTGGTTACCTTTTTAAACAAAAATCAAAACCTGTGTTTCTATGTTTTTAAAATTAAATTCTATTCTAAATAAAAATATCAAACTATTAATGTAAAAATAGAGAAGCCTGATAGTAGAAAAATCTCGGTTTCAACAATCAAAAAAAAGAAAAATGAAAAATAAAAATCCTGAAACTGAACAAGAATCTTTGTACAAAGACTTGGATCAAATGAGCGTGAAAGAACTTCTTACAAACATTAATACAGAAGACAAAAAAGTTCCGCATATTATTGAAGAGCAAATTCCTAAAATAGAAAAACTGGTTAAAGCCATTGTAAAAAAAATGCAATTGGGAGGAAGATTATTTTATATTGGAGCGGGAACTTCTGGGAGAATAGGAATTTTAGATGCATCTGAATGCCCGCCAACTTTTGGCGTTCCACATGATATGATTATCGGAATTATTGCCGGCGGAGACACAGCCATTAGAAAAGCAGTAGAAAATGCCGAAGACGATACCGAACAAGCTTGGAAAGATTTAGCCAAATTTGAAATTTCAAGCTTAGACATGATTATCGGAATTGCTGCTTCTGGAAACACGCCATACGTTTTAGGAGCGCTTAAAAAAGCTAAAGAATATAACATCAAAACAGGAAGTATTTCTTGCATCAGCAACGGACTAATCGCTCAAGAAGCTGATTATCCGATTGAATTAATCGTAGGTCCTGAATTCTTAACAGGAAGCACAAGAATGAAAGCAGGAACGGCTCAAAAACTTACTTTGAATATGATTTCTACTTCGGTAATGATCAAATTAGGAAAAGTAAAAGGCAATAAAATGGTTGACATGCAACTGTCTAACGAAAAATTGGTAAAACGCGGCATCAAGATGATTATGGAAGAACTTGCTATTGAATATGAAGTTGCCGAAGAATTACTGCAAAAACATAAAAGTGTAAGAGCTGTTTTATTAGCAAACACTAAAAATCAAGAAAACTAAAAACCACACTATCAAAATCTTTTTATAGATTTATACAAATTCAAAAGCTGAATAAATTCATTTTTTGGAGTTTTTAACACCGACCTGACAGAGTAAAATCCGTCAGGTCAATTAAAAAATCTTCTTGATTTGAATTATTTTAAAAAACCAAAAATCACCAAAACTATAAAATGACACCAAGTACCATCCTTCTCCTTATTATCGTTTATTTCGGAACATTATTCTACATCTCACATCGAGTAAGCAAGAAAGACAGCGGAAACGAGGCTTTTTTTACTGCTAACAAAAATTCAAAATGGTATTTAGTTGCTTTCGGAATGATCGGAACAGCGCTTTCAGGAGTAACTTTCATTTCTGTTCCTGGAGAAGTTGGCGCACCAAGTGGTGAACAATTTAAATATTTTCAGTTTGTTTTAGGAAATGCACTTGGGTTTATTGTCATTACAAAGCTTTTACTGCCTTTATATTATAGAATGAATCTGACTTCGATTTATGGATATATTGAGCAAAGAATGGGATTTTTTAGCTATAAAACAGCTGCTTCTATTTTCTTGATTAGCCGAACTATCAGCTCAGCGTTTAGACTTTATCTTGTCGTGATTGTTTTACAGCGTTTTGTATTCGATTTTTATCATATCCCTTTTGCTTTTACAGTTTTAATTTCGCTGTTGCTTATCTTTTCTTATACTTATAAAGGCGGACTAAAAACGATTATTATTACCGATACATTACAAACATTTTTCCTTGTAACTTCTGTTTTTCTTACGATTTATTTCATTTGCGATCGTATGGATTTAAGCGCGATAACTGCTTTTGAAGAAGTAAAAAACAGTAATTATTCTAAGATCTTTTTCTTTGATGATTTCTTTGGAAGTAAATTCCATTTTGTAAAACAAATTTTGGGCGGAATGTTCGTAACCATTGCCATGACAGGTTTAGATCAAGATTTAATGCAAAAAAACTTGAGCTGTAAAAATATTGGCGAAGCACAAAAAAACATGTTCACTTTTACAGGAATTTTTGTTGTAATCAATATTTTCTTTTTGAGTGTTGGAGCGCTTTTATACATCTACGCAAACAAAAACGGAATTGCCGTTCCAACCGATTTAGTTACCGGAAAACCAAGAACCGATTTGCTTTTCCCTGAAATTGCTTTAAATCACTTAGCACTTATTCCTGCAATCGTATTTTTATTAGGAATTATTGCTGCCACTTTTGCAACCACAGATTCTGCCCTAACAGCCTTAACAACTTCTTTCTGTGTTGACTTTTTAGGTATGGACAAAGCAGAAAACAGTCATAAGAAAAACACCGTAAAAATTAGGCATTTAGTACATATCAGTTTCTCGATTTTAATCTTTTTTATCATCCTAATTTTTAACTCGATCAATGACAGTTCTGTAGTTGGAATGATCTTTAAGGTTGCTTCGTACACTTACGGTCCATTATTAGGATTATACGCTTTTGGTTTGTTTCAAAAATCAAGACATGTAAACGACAAACTGGTTCCGTTTATCTGTTTGCTTTCTCCATTGTTTACGTATTTTATCAATGAATATTCTAAAGTTTTATTTGCAGGATATGTTTTTGATAATGAATTAATTATACTAAACGGATTAATTACTTATTTAGGATTATTTATTACCAGTTCACGAAGTGAAAAAGAAATAAGTTTCTAATTCAGCTTAATACTATTGATGAATCAATTTGAATTTAAATGCATTAAACTCAAATTGATTCTTAAAAAAATGATATGAAAAATCCATTTATAAAAATCAGTTTATACGCCGCTTTTATATTTTTAATTACCAATTGCGCTTCTAAAAAAAACGTAACAGATTCAAAAAAGGATATTCCTTTAAAAGATACTGTTGTTTACGTGCCAAAAAATACTTCAGACAAAAAAACTTTCTTTAAAGATTCTGACAAAGAAACGACTTGGGTTGACAGCATTTATAACAAAATGACGGTACAGGAGAAAATCGGGCAATTATTTATGGTTTCTGCCTATTCCAACAAAGATTCTGTACACGTTAATCAAATCAGCAAACTGATTGAAGATTATAAAATAGGAAACGTTATTTTCTTTCAGGGCGGACCAGTTCGTCAGGCTAAATTGACCAACTTATATCAATCAAAAGCTAAAGTGCCTTTGATGATCGGGATCGATGCCGAATGGGGATTAGCCATGAGATTAGATTCAACGTATCGTTATCCATGGAATATGACTTTGGGCGCGATTCAGGATTTAAGTTTAATTGAAAATGTGGGAAGAAATATGGCAGCCGAAAACAAACGAATCGGCGTTCATTTCAATTTTGCACCAGTTTTAGATATTAATACTAATCCGAAAAACCCAATTATCGGAAACCGTTCTTTTGGTGAAGATAAAGTCAATGTAACCGAAAAAGCTCTTGCTTTAATGAAAGGAATACAAGGAAATGGCGTTTTCTGTACTGGAAAACACTTTCCTGGACACGGAGACACCTCAACCGATTCGCATCACGCCTTGCCTACCGTTAATTTTTCTAAAGAACGTATGGAATTGGTCGAACTATACCCGTACAAAAAATTATTCGACGAAGGTTTAGCTTCTGTAATGGTGGCGCACCTTAATATTCCGAGTTTAGAATCACAGCCAAATTGTCCTTCTTCTGCTTCTTATAATGTGGTTACCAATCTGCTTCAAAAAGAATTAGGTTTTAGCGGATTGATTTTTACAGACGGTTTGGCGATGAAAGGCGCTGCCAACTTTAAAGGTCCTGGAGATCTCGAAATCGCGGTTCTTTTGGCAGGAAATGATATTTTATTATGTCCTGATAATGTACCTTTCGCTTTTCAGAAATTGGAAGAGGCTTATAATACGCAAGTAATTACAGAAGAACGATTAGCTCATTCGGTTAAAAAAATTCTTCATTTTAAATACAAAGCAGGATTAAATAAATACAAACCGATTGATTTAAATAATTTGTACAATGATTTGAATCCGTCGCAAAATGATGCTTTGCATTATAAACTGTATGAAAATGCCATTACGGTTTTAAAAAACGAAAAAGAAATTCTTCCGATAAAAGATTTAAGCGAAAAAATCGCCTATATAAAATTGGGTGAAGACACCAATAGCACTTTCGTTTCGACATTAAAAAAATATACCAATATTACAGAAGTCAAAGACACCAATCTTGACAGTCTGAATAAAGAATTGAAAAAATTCGACAAAGTAATTATCAGCTATCACAAAGTAAATAAAGCTTGGGAAAAACAAGAATTCACATTACAAGAAATGCTTTGGCTAAAAGAAATTGCAAAACACAACAAAGTAATTTTAGACATTTTTGCAAAGCCATATTCATTACTTTCAATTAAAGATTTTGATGATATTGAAGGATTGGTGGTTTCGTATCAGAACTCAGATATTAGTCAGGTTGTTTCAGCAGGATTGCTTTTTGGAGCAATCGAAGCCAAAGGAAAATTACCCGTTTCTATAAATGATGCTTTCCATGTAAATGATGGTTTATCTACAGAAAAACTAAATCGTCTGGCTTTTACAGCTCCAGAAAATGTAAATATGAATCCGGCAATTCTATCCAAAATTGATGCTGTAGCACAAAAAGCTATTGACGGAAAAATGACTCCAGGAATGCAGGTTTTGGTTGCGAGAAAAGGAAATGTTATTTTTCAGAAATCGTATGGAGCGCAAACTTATGATAACGGAAAAAAAGTAACCGATTTTGATTTATACGATGTGGCTTCGATTTCAAAAATGATTTCAACATTGCCAAATGTGATGCAATTGTATGATAAGAATAAAGTAGAGCTGGATACCAAACTGAAAGATATGCTGCCTTTTTTTGCCAAAACAAACAAAGAAAATATCACTTTTAAAGATCTGCTAAATCATTACGCAGGACTTCAAGCGTGGATTCCGTTTTACAAAGCAACTTTAGACAGCAACAATCAGCCTTCTGAAAAATACTATCGAAAAGTTGCCGAAAACGGTTTTACAACAAAAGTTGCCGACAATCTTTATATTCGAAATGATTATCATGATACGATTATGAAAATCATTGCTGAAAGTCCTGTAGCTCTAAAAAAAGAATACAAATACAGCGACTTTACTTTTATCATTCTAAAAGAATATTTAGAACGAAAAACACATAAAAAATTAGAAGAGCTGAGTCAAGAAAATTTCTACAGCACTTTAGGAATGACTAATACAGTTTACAATCCGCTGGATAAATTTAGCAAAAGCAATATTGCGCCAACCGAAATTGACAACTATTTCAGACATCAAGTTATTCAGGGTTATGTGCACGATATGGCGGCCGCAATGGAAGGCGGAGTTGCAGGTCACGCAGGAATTTTTTCTAATGCAATGGATGTTGCCAAAATGATGCAACTTTATCTGCAGAAAGGAAATTATGGCGGTATTCAATATTTTTCTCCACAAACTTTTGATGCTTTTAATACGTGTTATTACAAAAACCAAGGTATCCTGAGAGGTTTAGGATTTGATAAAAGAGTTCACAAAGGCGGACCAACCTGCGACTGTGTTTCTGAAGCAAGTTTTGGGCATACAGGTTTTACAGGAAACATGGCTTGGGCAGATCCAGAAACCGAGATTGTGTATGTTTTTCTATCCAACAGAACCTATCCAGAAGTAGTAAATGACGAAAATAAATTAGCAAAAGGAAAAATCAGAGAAGAAATCCAACAGATTATTCAAGATGCTATCATAAAATAAAAATTCCAAATTCTAAATTCTAAAATTCTAACCTATCTAAACTATCAAACCCAATGACAAAAGAACGTTTAACTTCGCTTGATGTCTTTAGAGGATTTACGATTCTCTTAATGACGATTGTCAATAATCCGGGAAGCTGGTCATCTATTTACCCGCCTTTAGAACATGCTGAATGGCATGGCTGTACGCCAACTGACTTAGTTTTCCCGTTTTTTGTTTTTATAATGGGAACTGCAATTCCGTTTGCGATGCCTGTAAAACATTTTGACGGAAGCGTTTTCAATAAAATTTTAGTTCGTTCGCTTAGAATTTTCTGCTTAGGATTGTTTTTAAGCGTTTTCAGCAGAATCCATTTATTTGGTTTAGAAGGGATTCCGTTATTAGGATTGAGATTAGTAATTGCTTTTGCAGTGGCTTATGCCCTTTTAGGAAACTTTTCAATGAAAGTAAAAACCATTCTTGCAGTTGGAGTATTTCTAATTTTGATTTCGCTATCATTTAGCGGACTTGAGCATTTTGAAGACACGAGAATTCCAGGCGTTTTACAGCGAATTGCAATTGTGTATTTCTTTACTTCAATTTTGTATTTAAAGACTAATTTAAAAAAACAGCTTTTAGTTTTAGCCACGCTTTTAATTGGATATTGGCTTGTAATGGCTTTTGTTCCCGTTCCTGGATTTGGTCCTGCTAATTTTGATAAAGGAACCAATTTGGCCGCTTGGATAGACGATACACTTTTAAACGGACATTTATGGGCTTCATCTAAAACTTGGGATCCAGAAGGAATTTTGAGCACTTTGCCAGCCATTGGAACTGGAATTTTAGGAATGTACATTGGTCAACTATTAAATTTATCTGTTGATAAAATGGAAATCGTAAAAAAGACCGCCATTGCAGGAACTGCTTTAGTAATTGGAGGTTTAATTTGGAACATCTTCTTCCCTATCAATAAATCACTTTGGACAAGTTCTTATGTTTTATATACAGCCGGAATTGCAAC
>NZ_DHEI01000120.1:72976-84135 GCF_002399805.1 Flavobacterium sp. UBA4854 | reverse complement strand
TGGGGCGTAAACCCTATGATTGTATTTTTCTTTTCTGGAATAATTCCGAGAGTTTTAAGTGGCATAAAAGTAGCCGATCCTGAAAAAGTTGGAGAAGAAATTGGATTTCAAGCCTATATATATAACCACGGAATTGTTCCTTGTTTTGAAAACCCATTAAACGCTTCCCTAGTTTATGCTTTATCTTATGCTGTTTTCTGGTCGTTTATCTTATGGATTTTCTACAAAAAGAAATTGATTTTTAAAGTGTAATCAAGATTATAATGAATTACCATAACGAGTTACAATTTAATATTCCGTAGGAATATCTGGTCGGTAGAAAAAGAATATGTCATTTTGCATTGTGTTCCAGAGGAACACCTGATTTTATATAACAGCGCTCTATTTTATGAATCAAACGTTCCTACGGAACGTATAACCGCAATACAAATTTTTAATTCTACCGATCAGACATTCCTACGGAATGAATTGTTTCTGAGAAAAAATAATTTCAGCCGGGCTACGTAATTGTTTGTTAGTTATGATTTTTGATGCCTGTATAAAATAGAACTGCTTTTCTTTTTTCTAAAAATTTTAAGAAAAGCAGTATCTTGCCGTACCAATAAAAAGTGTCAGTTTGTAAATTATGGATAGTCCGGTTGAAATTCCTTTTAAAAGCTTTATTCAGCTTAAACCAGAAGAAAGCACTGCTATTTACCTGCAGCTTGTTTTTGAATTTATCAAAGCCATACAAACGGGTTTTCTTCCCGAAGGTACTAAACTTCCTGGTACTAGAATTTTATGCAAAGTGCTTTCTGTTAACCGAAACACTTTAATCAAAGCCTTTCAGGATTTAGAATCGCAAGGCTGGATTGAGACACTTCCAAATAAGGGAACTTTTATTTTATCGCAGCAAAAACAAAAAAACAAAGCTGAATTTGTTCCTTCGAAAGAACAAAATTCGTCGAAAGACAATATTGGCTTTAGTTTTCAGCGATCTACTATTCTTGAAAGTCCAATTGAAATTAGCAATTTGCCGTATCAATTTAATGACGGAATGCCCGATTTACGATTGGTACAAACCGATGTTTTGGCTAGATTATATGTCTCGAAATTAAAAAGACGAAAAACCTCTAAAACCTACGAACAGATTGAACTTCGTTCGCATTCGAATTTTAAAACTCATTTTTCTAATTATCTGAATCTTACTCGAGGAATTCGTATTTCGACTTCTAATCTTCTTACAACAAGCAGCCACGAAATCGCCTTGTATTTGGTTACAAAAGTACTAATCGCACCCGAAGACAAAGTTGTGGTTGCTTCTCCAGGATATTATATGTCGAATATGACATTGACAAATACTGGCGCTCAAATTATTTCTATTCCTATAAATAATGACGGAATCGATACGAAAAGATTGAAAGAAATCTGCGAAACAACCAAAATCAGGGTTTTATATTTAACATCTAATTATCATTATCCTACAACTATTCCGCTAAGCGCAAAAAAAAGAATAGAAGTTTTGGATTTGGCCAATAAATACGGATTTGTAATTCTAGAAGACGATTACGATTTTGATTTTCATTTTGATAATAATCCAGTTCTTCCTTTAGCCGCTTTTGATTCCAACCAAAAAGTGGTTTATATTGGTTCTTTCGGGAGATCATTGCCCTCTGGATTTAGCTACGGTTTTGTTGCCGCTCCTGCAGAATTTATTAAAGAACTCGAAAAGCATCAAAACATCTTAGAACCCAGAATTGATGTCATAAAAGAACAGGTTCTTACCGAATGGATTACCGAAGGTGAAGTGCATCGTCTTTCTAAGAAAAATAAAAAAATCTACAAAGAGCGCCGCGATTATTTTGTTTCAATTCTAAATGAAAAACTTAAAGGCAAAATCAAGTTTAAAGTGCCGCCAAGAGGATTGGCAATTTGGGTCGAATGGCTGGATCATTTTAATTTGATTCAGTTTCAAAAAGAATGTTCTAAACAGGGTTTATTTCTACCCAAGACCATTTTATATCAAACCAAAAATCTTACTGCAACACGTTTAGGATTTGGACATTTGGAAAAAGAAGAAATGGAAAAAGCGGTTTCTATTTTGAGTAAAAGCTTGGAAACTATTATTGCATTAGAGTAAACGAAAAAAGTATCAAAATCTCCTTATTTAGAAAACTTTGATACTTTTATCAAGGTGTTAAAATTTATTTAGTTTTTGCTGATTTTGATTCTTTAGCACCTTCAAGATTATAAGTCACTTTTTCAATTTTTCCTGTAAACTCAAAAGGAAGCTTGTAATTAAAATCGACTGGAGAACCGACATCCATACCAATATCTAAACCTTCATTCAATGATATTTGAATTGGAATTGTTCTTTCAAGATGTTCTTCTGCCACTTTTTTTCCATTTACAAGCATAGTTACTGTGGCACCTTTACCAATTTCTTTTTCTTTTCCTTCATATTTAAAATCGACAACCAATTTAACTTTCCCTTTTGGCAGCGCCTCTTTTCCTGTAAGTGTAGGACGTTCTAATGCTAAATTGTTATAGACAAAACTCGGTTTTCCGTTCTGTACATATAAACCATAACCGCCAACTAAACCGCCATGAGTAACAATCATGCCTTCTGCGCCATTATCAGGAATATTTAAATCTGCTGTAATCGACCAAGATTTATTTAAAATACGGGGAGAGGCTTCATTTGGCAATCCAACTTGTCCTGGATAATATGTAAAAGTAGTAGCATCGCCAGCAAGTGTTGGTCTTCCCATTAATTCACCATTCAGTCTTTCTACGGCTCGCCAGTCTAAAGGAAGCACATGATATTTAGATGCTTCAACCCACCATAAATCCTGCATTTCTCTTAATTTCTGCGGATTTTTCGCAGCCAAATCATTTGCTTGTGTAAAATCTTCATCTACTTTATAAAGTTCCCATTTTTGTTTGTCAGGATCAAATGCACCTCTATTTGGATTCCAAGGCGCAAAAGACAATGCCGATGCCATCCAGCCTTTACTGTAAATTCCTCTATTTACGCCCAATTCAAAATACTGAGTATTATGTTTCTCTTTAGCTTTAGCATCGTTAAAAGTATAGGCAAAACTAATACCTTCAATAGGACTTTGAGTTATACCATTAATCGTTTCTGGAGGCGTAATTCCGATAATTTCATACAATGTTGGCACAATATCTATGGTATGTGTAAACTGGCTTCTTAAGCTTCCTTTATCTTTAATTTTTGCTGGCCAAGAAATAATCATCGGGTTTCTGGTTCCTCCAAAATGACTTGCCACTTGTTTTGTCCATTGAAAAGGTGTACACATTGCCCAAGCCCATTCTGCTGTAAAATGATTAAAATGTTTCGGTCCTCCCAATTCATCAATCACTTTAATATTATCTTGCCATTTTTCTGAAATACCATTAAAAAACAGATTTTCATTTACAGATCCTTCAATACCACCTTCAGCGCTGGCTCCATTATCTCCAGCTATATAAATAATAATGGTATTATCTGCATCTGGTAATTGTTTTACAGCATCTACTACTCTTCCCATTTCGTAATCGCAATGCGCTCCGTAACCAGCAAATACTTCCATCATTCTAGCATACAAACGTTTTTGATCGGCATTAAGCGAACTCCAAGCAGGAAGACTTTCTGGTCTTGCTGTTAGTTTGGCATCAGAAGGAATAACTCCCAATTTCTTCTGTCTTTCAAAAGCTTGTTCTCTGTAGGCATCCCAACCCATATCAAATTTGCCTTTAAATTTATCAATCCATTCTTTTGGCGCGTGGTGTGGCGAATGTGCTGCACCTGGTGCCAAGTATAGAAAATATGGTCGGTCTGGCGCAATTGATTTTACTTTTCGAACCCATGCAATGGCATGATCCGCAAGATCAACCGTCATGTGATAATCTGGGTCTTTTGAAGCTGGAACAAGATTTCTGTTTTCGTATAAAACAGGATTCCAGTGATTCATATCGCCTGCATTAAATCCGTAAAAATATTCAAAACCTAAACCATTTGCCCAACGGTCAAAAGGTCCTGCTTCGCTGGTTTCCCAAGGTGGCGTATTATGGTTTTTACCAATCCAAGCGGTCATATAACCATTTTGTTTCAGTACTTCTCCAATTGTACCACAACTTCTTGGCAGCACACAAGTATAGCCATCATATCCTGTAGCCGTTTCTGAAATAACTCCAAAAGTAGCTGTATGATGATTTCTTCCTGTGATTAAAGCCGCGCGTGTCGGACTACAAAGTGCTGTGGTATGAAATTTATTGTAGCGAATACCTTCTGCGGCTAACTTATCCATCGTTGGAGAAGGCACACCTCCACCAAAAGTGCTGAATTGCCCAAATCCTGAATCATCTAATAAAATTAGTACCACATTAGGAGCTCCTTTTGGAGCCTTTACAGGTTGAGGAAATTGCGGAGGATCTGAATCTAAATAAGTCCTCCCGACATAACCTGGAAAATGAAAATCGGGCTGAGGCAATACTTTTGGAGTTTCAGATTTACCGCTTTCTTGACCTACTCCAACGTGTATGCAAAAGAATGCAAGAATGACTAATACGTTATTTCTTGCAATGAAAACAAATTCTAAAATATTAATTCTTCTCATGGCTGTAGTTTTTAACATTCGCGCTAAATTACAACTTACTAATAATCATAAACTTGCAAAGATGTTTCACATTATAAAATGAAACATCTTTATACAAAAAAACCATTCAAGTCAATGAATGGTTTTTAGAATTTTGTTTCATTTTTTTACAAAGTTTTTTCTCTTTCCCAGAAACGATGTCTTCCTAAAGCTTTTATAAAAGAAATGCTTAAGTTTTTATCTGAGTTATTTTCGCTCATCAAAACTCCGGGATCATTATTAATATCGCTATTATTTTTTATAATTTGAATTCCTTCACCTTCAGCTGCGATAAATTTACAATGATGGTAAGAATCGTTTAAAAACTCTTTTACTTCTTTAATTTTTGAAAGCGCTACAATTCCTTTTCCTGACGGAATAAAAACACCATCAAAAAGTACTGATGCTGCAATTTTATAGGTTTGATCAACAGGAATTTCTATACCTTCTTCAGAAACAATTGTTCCTAAATGTGGTGCTATAATAACGGCTTTTGCTCCTGCATTTTGTAATGCCGTTTTCATTGTTTTTATTGAACTGGAGTTTACACCCTCTGTACATAAAAAAGCAATTTGTCTAGTTGCAATTGTATTAGAAACAGTCGGATTTTTAAGCATACTCAAAGCATCTGAATGTGTTATATTTTGGTTGGCTTTGCTTGGTTCCTGTTTTCCTTCATCATCTGCTCCCACTCCGTGATTAATTGGTTTTTCAATTTTCGGAACTGGAATCCCTAAATTTTTAGCAACCGTTGCGGCTAAGCTAGAATCAACTTGATTTAAAAGCGCGAGCATTCTTTCTCTAATTGCAAGAGTTTCAACTTTACCTAATTCAAAAGATAAAGCGCTTGAAATATGATCTTGTTCTATTGGAGTTTGACTGTTATAAAAAAGTTTCGCCTGACTAAAATGATCAGCAAAACTTTTGCTTCTTGCTCGCACTTTATGCGCATCAACGCGTTCATTAAAACTCACAAATCCGCCTTGATCCATTTTAGCTTGAAACGGACATCCTCCTCCTAAAGAATTTGGCTGATAACTTACTTTTCCAACTGCAATTTCTTGTCGCATGTGTCCGTCCCGCTGGTTATTATGCATTGGCGCAATTGTTCTGTTAATTGGAATTTCATGAAAATTTGGGCTTCCTAATCTTGACAATTGTGTATCAGTGTACGAGAATAATCGGCCTTGCAATAAAGGGTCATTTGTAAAATCAATTCCTGGAACAATATGTCCTGGATGAAAAGCAACTTGTTCTGTTTCTGCAAAAAAGTTATCTGTATTTCTATTCAAAACCATTTTCCCGATTATACTTACGGGAACCAATTCTTCTGGAACTAATTTCGTTGGATCAAGCAGATCGAAATCAAATTTATGTTCGTCACTTTCAGGAATAATCTGCACACCCAATTCCCATTCTGGAAAATTTCCTGCATCTATTGCTTCCCACAAATCTAGTTTATGAAAATCTGAATTTTTACCTGAAATTTTCTGTGCTTCATCCCACGCAACTGCATGTGTTCCTAATTTTGGTTTCCAATGAAATTTTACAAAATGAGATTCATTTTTATCATTAATAAATCTAAAAGTATGAACTCCAAAACCTTCCATCATTCTCAAACTTCTCGGAATTGCTCTATCGCTCATAACCCACATAATCATATGCATAGATTCGGGCATTAGCGAAATAAAATCCCAAAAAGTGTCATGCGCAGAAGCTGCTTGCGGAATTTCATTATGCGGTTCTGCTTTTACAGCATGAATTAAATCTGGAAACTTCATAGCATCTTGAATGAAAAACACGGGCATATTATTGCCAACCAAATCAAAAATACCTTCCTGCGTGTAAAATTTTACAGCAAAACCACGAACATCGCGAGCCAAATCTGTAGAACCTCTTGAACCAGCAACGGTTGAAAATCGTACAAAAACGGGCGTTTTTATACTGGTATCGTTTAAAAATCCTGCTTTTGTATATTTTCCCATTGTTTTATAAAGTTCAAAATAACCGTGCGCGCCAGAACCTCTCGCATGCACAATGCGTTCCGGAATTCTTTCGTGATCAAAATGGGTGATTTTTTCTCGTAATATGAAATCTTCTAAAAGAGAAGGACCTCTTTCTCCAGATTTTAAAGAATTATTGTCGTCATTTATTTTAACGCCTTGGTTGGTGGTTAAAAATTCATTTTCAGCATTTGATTTGTTATATTCTAAATCGTTCTGTTTTCCTTCAGAATTGTCTTGATTTGTTTTTTTTGAATTTTTCATTTTCTGTTGATTTTACAATTTATCATTCAATGAACTACTATTGCAATTGAGGGGTTTCTCAAAAATAGGTTAACAAAGTTAGACTGCTTTTTAGCTTAAAAATTATACAATTAAATTTCAGGATTATAATATTCTAACCACAATACAAATTGATAATCAATATTTTACTTATAATTATATAATTCCATTTTCTAATACTATAACATAAAAGGTTATTTAAAAAGTAACTTTGAAATAGAGTTTTAATTCAAAAAAAAGGGGGTATGATCTACACTATTATACAATTAATTTTAGTTTCCATTGGAGCTACATCAGCCATGACTTGGTTTAGTTATGTGATGTCGAAAAAATTTCAAGAATTGTATAAAGAACCTGTTTTATTGACTTTTGCTCTAAAGAAAACAAACATCAGCCTTTCTGAAAAATCTCAGAAAACATGGGGATGGCTGATACATTACATTATAGGTTTTCTATTTGTTATGGGATATCAAATACTGTGGGTAAAGAACATATTACCAGTTTCTCCACTCAATGCTCTCCTACTAGGAGTTATCAGTGGTGTAATTGGCATACTCAGCTGGATTATTATTTTTAAAATGACCGATCATCAACCCCCAATTGACTTTAAAGGTTATTACATTCAGCTGTTCTTTGCTCATATTATTTTTGCTGTTGTCGCAACGGCACTCTACTCTATTACACTAACTCTTTTAATACTTGTAAAAGCTTATGTCACTGTCTAAATACAACCAAAAAAGAGATTTTAAACAAACTCGTGAGCCAAAAGGAAAGGTTGCAAAATCGGCAAATGAACTCATTTTTGTAGTGCAAAAACATGCTGCATCGCATCTTCATTATGATTTTAGGCTAGAAATGGATGGTGTTTTAAAAAGCTGGGCAGTGCCAAAAGGTCCATCAATGGATCCAGAAGTAAAACGTTTGGCCATGATGGTTGAAGATCATCCTTATAGCTATAAAGATTTTGAAGGCACAATTCCAGAAGGAAATTATGGGGCAGGAAATGTAATTGTGTGGGATAACGGAACCTATACGTCGGATGAAAAAACAGCTTCTGACGAAAAACAATTATTAAGCGATTTAGAAAAAGGACGTGTGAGTTTTGTTTTAAAAGGCAAAAAACTGAAAGGAGAATTTTCATTGGTTAAACTTCACGGAAAACAGGAAAATGCATGGCTTTTAATCAAGAAAAATGATAAATATGCTTCTAGTGAAGATATTTTAGAAAAAAATAAATCGGTTATTTCTAAAAGGACTTTGGAGCAATTAGAAGAAAAATCTAAAAAATTGAATTCAAAAACAGAAGAAAAAACGACTGAGAAAAAAACAATAAAAAAAAAGTCTAATCCAAAACTTGAAATTGCAGAATTTATACAACCAATGCTTGCCAGTGTTCGAGAAAAGCCTTTTGATGATGATGAATGGATTTTCGAAAATAAATACGATGGCTACAGAACGATTGCAGTTATCAATGCGCAACAAGTCGATTTGTTTAGCAGAAACGAAATTTCTTTTAATGATAATTTCAAACCCATTGCAGATGAATTAAAACAAATCGATCACACCGTAGTTTTGGATGGCGAAATTGTCGTAGAAAATGATTCGGGTAAAGCCGATTTCCAATTGCTTCAAAACTATATGAAAACAGGAATCGGAAATCTAAAATATTATGTTTTTGATTTATTGAATTTAGACGGAAATCTACTCACCGAATTGTCGCTTTTGGAGCGAAAAGAACTGCTTAAAATTCTCTTTAATAAATATCCATTTCCGAATGTTTTTTATTCTGAACACACAGTTGGAGATGGAATTAAACAATTTGAAAAAGCCGTTAAAAATAGAACTGAAGGCATAATTGCAAAAAAGGCTGACAGCACCTATTCTGTAAATCGTAGAAGCAATAACTGGCTCAAAATAAAAACCGCAAATGAAGAAGAAGCCATCATTATCGGAATTACCGAACCTAAAAATTCCAGAAAATATTTTGGTGCCATTCTTCTAGGGCAGTACAATGGAAAGAAATTGCAATATATTGGAAAATGCGGAACTGGATTTACAGAATCTGTTTTAAAAGATTTGTATGCCCAACTTGAACCTTATTTCATTGAAAAATCTCCCCTTGAAGAAAAAATCTCTTTGCTTGATCCAATTCAATGGGTAAAACCAAAGGTCGTATGTCAGGTAAAATTCTCCGAATGGACGCAAGATCAGCATTTGCGACATCCTGTTTATCTCGGAACAAGAATAGACAAAAAAGCAGAAGAAGTTTTTTTATCCTTTAAAAAAGAAGATTTAACTCAACTAAATTCAGATGAAATGACCATTACACCAGAAAATAAAAAGCAAAAAACAGAGAACGATTACGATTTAAAAGTTGGCAAAACTGTATTGCATCTTACCAATCAGAATAAAATTTATTTTCCGAAAGATAAGATTACAAAAGGCGAAATTGTTCAATATTACAATGAAGTTTCAGAATTGATTCTTCCTTATTTAAAAAACCGTCCAGAATCGATGAACCGTTTTCCGAACGGAATTGATTCTCCTAGTTTTTATCAGAAAGATGTTGATGTCGATAAAATTCCGAAATGGCTTAAAACCCAAAAAATCTTCTCAGAATCCAACAATGCCGAAATTGACTACCTTATTTGCAACAATAAAGAAACGTTGCTTTATATGGCCAATTTAGGCTGTATCGAAATGAATCCGTGGAATTCTACCATTAAACATATTCATAATCCAGATTGGCTTGTAATTGATTTAGATCCTGCAAAAGATGATTTTAAACAAGTCGTTCAGACTGCTTTAGTCGTAAAAGAAGTTTTAGATGAATTAGAAACAGAATGTTTGTGCAAAACTTCGGGTGCTTCTGGACTTCATATTTACATTCCGCTTGGCGCGCAATACGATTATGATTCGATTAAAATTCTAGGCGAATTGATTGCCAAAGAAGTGCAATCCAGACTTCCTGATATTACTACAGTTGATAGAAGCATTAAAAAAAGAAACAACAAATTGTATATTGATTTTTTGCAAAACCGACGCGGACAAACTTTGGCAGCTCCGTATTCTGTTCGTCCAAAACCAGGTGCAACAGTTTCTACGCCTTTAGAATGGAGTGAAGTGAATGAAAAATTGCATCCATCGCAATTTACGATCAAAAATGTATTGAAGCGTTTTGAGAAAAAAGGCGATTTATGGAAACCCGTTTTATCTAAAGGAGCTAATATTAAAAAAATTATTCACAAACTAGAAAATAGTCAAAACGTTTAAGAAGATTTTTTCTTTTTATTTTCTAAACTTGCTTTTAGCATTTCCATTAAATCGTCGCTTTGTTTGTGTACGACTTTTAGTTTTGGAGCCACTTTCTGCGGTTTTCCTTTGGCTTTCTTTTTAATGATATCCAAAAGCTTGGCGGTATATTCGTCTTTAAAGCCAGAAATATCAAATTTCTCTGTAAGCTGATCAATTAGTTTTTCGGCCATGTCCATTTCTTTTGTCGATTTTTTAGACATTGGCGGAAGTTTTAATTCTGCTGTACTTCGAATTTCCTGTTCAAATCGAATTCGGTTTAAAACAATGACGTTTTTGTACGGTTTTAAAATTGCCAGACTTTCTTTATTTCGCAACACAAATCTGGTAACTCCTACTTTTCCTGAAGCCTCAAGGGCATCACGAAGTAATCCGTAGGCATTCATGGCACCTTTATCAGGCTCGAGATAATATGGCTGTTCGTAATAAATACTTTGAATTTCTTTTTCGAAGGCAAAACTTTCAATATCGATTGTTTTGGTTTTAATGGCATCTGCGGCTTCAAAATCAGAATCTTCCAAAACAATATATTTGCCTTCCAAATTATATCCTTTTACAATATTGGCAAAATCTACTTCTTTACCCGTATTTTCGTTAACACGTTTAAACTTGATATTGGCATGATCTTTCGCATCCAGCATATCCATATCCAGACTGCTTTCCTGCACCGCCGAAAATATTTTTATCGGAATATTAATTAATCCAAAACTTACCGAACCTGTCCAAATCGATCTCATAACTTTTGCTTTTAAATTGAACACTAATTTAGTTCAATAATAAAACGTAAGACTTACAAAATCAACACTTTGTTTTATATAATTGTGAATGTTAATGGTTAATGGTTAATGGTTAATGGTTAATGGTTAATGGTTAATGGTTAATGGTTAATGGTTAATGGTTAATGCAACCGCGTATTCCCGTGGTTGAAACCACGGGCTATGTT
>NZ_DHEI01000120.1:69121-72753 GCF_002399805.1 Flavobacterium sp. UBA4854 | reverse complement strand
GCGCCGCCTTTAAATTCTTGTTCGGCTGCTTTTTCTACTTCTGGAGATTGAAAAGCTTGTAAAAACTGTTTTACTTTTTCTTCGTTTTTATTGTCTTCACGGCTTACTACCAAATTCACATAAGGCGACTCTTTATCTTCAACAAATAAAGCATCACGAGAAGGAACCAATCCAGCTGCTGAAGCAAAAGTATTGTTGATGATTGCAATAGAAACATTTTGGTCGTCTAAAGCACGAGGCAATTGAGGCGCTTCTAATTCTAATATTTTTAAGTTTTTAGGATTGCTCACAATGTCAGTTACCTTTGGCAATAAACCAACACCATCTTTCAATTTCAATAATCCGTTTTTCTGTAAAAGCAATAAAGAACGTCCGCCATTTGTTGGATCGTTTGGAATAATAATAGTGCTTTCGTTTTTCAATTCAGAAAGGCTTTTTATTTTTTTTGAATAAGCTGCAATCGGATACACAAATGTTTTTCCGATAATAGCCAATTTGTAACCTCTCTGTTTTGATTGCTCGTCTAAATAAGGTTTATGCTGAAAAGCATTTGCATCAATATCACCTTGGCTTAAAGCTTCGTTTGGAATTACATAATCGTTGAAAGAAACCAATTCAACTTCCAATCCGTATTTTTCTTTGGCTACTTTTTTAGCCGCTTCCGCCACTTTCAATTCTGGTCCAGAAGCCACTCCCACTTTTATAAAATGAGGATCGTTATTTTTTTTGTTTCCGCAATTTGATAAAACAAGCGTCAAAGCCAAAACTCCAGCTATTTTTAAAATATTTCTTTTCATGATAATTTGTATATTTTTTAAATTTTAACTTCTAACATTTTCACTTTCGACTTTCGACTTTCGACTTTCGACTAAAAATTTTATCTGTGATCGAATCGTTTTGATAATCTATCTCCCGCAAACTGAATCACGAATACTAAGATGACCAATAAAGCTAGAACAGAATTCATTGTTACGGCATCATACCCAATATAACCGTACTGGTATCCAACTTGTCCTAAACCACCTGCTCCAACAGCTCCACCCATTGCAGAATATCCGACAAGAGTAATTAAAGTAATTGAAGCTGCATTAATTAAAGATGGCAATGCTTCTGGCAACAATACTTTATACACAATTTGGAATGGAGTTGCTCCCAAAGCTCTTGCCGCTTCGATTAATCCTGACGGAAGGCTCAATAAGCTATTTTCTACCAATCGCGCAATAAATGGCGCCGCACCAATACTTAACGGAACTAAAGCTGCACTAACACCAATAGAAGTCCCGACAATGGCACGTGTAAACGGAATCATCCAAACAATTAAAATAATGAATGGAATAGAACGAAAAACGTTTACCACAACTGATAATGTTCTATTTAAAACTGGCTGTTCCAGAATTTGATTTTTACGCGTTAAGAACAATAAAATTCCTGTTGGAAGTCCTAGCAAAAAACCGAAAAAGCCCGATACAAAAGTCATAACAATGGTTTCCCATGTTCCTTTTAATAATAAATCTATAAGAGAATCAGACATAACCTATAATTTCTGTTTTAATATGTTTTGAATTAAAATACTGAATTGCCGCAGTGTAATTTTCGCGTTTTCCTGAAAGTTCAATCAACATTACGCCAAAATTAACTTCGCCAGCCTGGTCCATTTGTGCGCTTACAATTTTGAAATCGGTATCAAAAAGTCTTGAAACTTCTGAAATAACTGGTTCGTTAACCGATTTTCCTGTCATTTCTAATTTCAATAACGGATTCAAGTTTCCGTTATCTTCTTTTTGCAATTTCTCCTGATAAACCGCAGGAACATCAATATGTAAAGACGAAGCAATAAACTCTTTTGTCAACTCATGTTTTGGGTCTGCGAAGATTTCTCCAACACTTCCTTGCTCGATCAATTTTCCGTGACTGATTACTGCGACTTCATCACAAATCGATTTTACAACTTCCATTTGATGCGTAATCAATAGAACCGTAATATTCAGACGTTTGTTAATGTCTTTCAATAAATTTAAAATTGATCTTGTCGTTGCAGGATCTAGTGCGCTTGTAGCTTCATCAGACAAAAGCACTTTCGGATTATTGGCCAAAGTTCTTGCAATCGCTACTCTTTGTTTTTGTCCGCCCGAAAGACTTGCTGGATAATCGTTTGCTTTTTCGGCTAAACCAACTAATTGCAATAATTCTAAAACACGAGTTCTGATTTCGCTTTTTGAAGTTCCAGTCAATTCTAAAGGAAATGCCACATTTTCGAAAACCGTTCTCGAAGAAAGCAGATTAAAATGCTGAAAAATCATTCCGATTTGTCTTCTTTCAATCGCCAGTTCTGCGTTTGATAACTGCATTAAAGCTTTTCCGTCAACAATAATTTCACCAGAAGTTGGCCTTTCCAACAAATTCACGCAGCGAATCAGCGTACTTTTTCCTGCTCCGGAAGTTCCAATTACACCAAAAATTTTCCCTTCAGGAACTGTCAAAGAGACATCAGACAAAGCCGAAACGATTTTGTCTTTCTGATGAAAAGTTTTGGTTACATTTTTTAATTCAATCATTTTTTGAGTTTTAAAAACAAAAAAGCCTTTCATAAATCAGTTGAAAGGCTTTTTTGAAATAAATTTTATCATTTTATATTTAAGCCAGCTCAATAAATACCATAACAGTAGCACAGCACATTATGCTGCGACGATAATAATTATTCATTTTCTGGTTCTGTTTCTTCATAGCGAGTGCAAATTTAAATAGTTATTTTCAATTTTAACGCATAAATTATCAAAACTTTTATTAACCTATCAATTTAGTAGGTTATTTTGAGGTTTTAAATAAAAAAATCCAAATTCCAATTTGAAGTTTGGAACTTGGATTTAGAAGTATTGAGAATCAAAATCTTAATTGTTCTGTTCTGCAATTACAGATTTATTCAATTTAATAACTCTAATTTTTTTATTGGTATTATCAGATAAGAAAATGCGGTCATCAAGCTGTGCCGTGCCAACAATAGTACCGAATGGATTTTTTCCTAAAATATCAGAAGCGCTTAAAACTGCTTTGTAATTCATTTTATTGAACTCTGCTTTTGGATACAATTTTAAATAAGAAGCACTTCCTATATTTTCTGAAGTAACTGCCCAATCTTTGCTAAAAGATACTGCAATTGGTTTAATGTCTAAAAATTGCACTTTTTGCGGCTCTATAGGAGTTGTAAGCGAAGCTTCTGCATTAGCTTTTATATTGGCTATATTATAATACAAATAGCTTTTTGCATCTCTTCCTGCTACTACCAAATTTCCGTCAACAATATCTAATGAATACACTTCTGTCCATCCGTTTAAAGTATTTAATTTGGCAATAGGTTTTAAATTCCAATCGCTAGTTTCTGTAATTTGAGAAGCGTCAAGAACTTTTATGCTTTTTTCTTTTTCTTTTACAAACACCAATCCGTCTTTTGCTACAACACCAAAAACGTGTACAAAAGTTTGCCACCATTGACCGTTTCCTACCGTACTGATTCCTGCATTTGTAGTTTCATCAAAAACAAATAATCTCGATTCTGTACTTCCTACATAAATACGACCGTTATCAACGCTAACAGATGTTAAGCTCGTTAAAGGAATTGTTGTTGTTCCTTTTTT
>NZ_DHEI01000120.1:61773-68948 GCF_002399805.1 Flavobacterium sp. UBA4854 | reverse complement strand
AATACATTTCCGTTAATAACGTATAATTTCTCATTTGCAATTGCAATTCCTTTTGGATCAAATGCTTCTGTGCTTCCTGGGATATTTTCGTTAGTAATAGAAGCTTCATCTGTTGGATAATAATAGGTATAATCTTTAGATGCTGCATCGTCTTTACTGCAATTTGTAAACAAACAAAGCGCTAAAATTAGGGGCAGAATATGTTTCATGTTTAATTTATATTTTAGTTCCATTTTCCTTCACCTTTATATTTCAGCAAAAATGGATTTTTAGGATTAATGGTAAATACTGGTTTTTTATAAGTTCCTTTTACATAAGCCGTTTTTGCATATGTTTTTAAAACTTCTGGATCTGTAAACGGAAGATCGTTTAAGTAAATCAGGTATTTATAAAAATGAGTAAGCATTTCCTGTTGGCCACCGCCTTCACCACTATTTGCTAAATTACTACTATGGCTAAAACCGATGTGATGCGAATATTCGTGCGACCAAACCGACATTTCTCCAACCCAATGTCCAGTTACATAGCCCGATTCCCATTGCGAAGCCAGATTTCCTCCGCCCCAAGCAGAATCTCCTCCTACCATAGCCATCCAAACGGTCCTTTTGTCAAGATAGTTCCAATATATTTTTTCGATTTCTTCTTTAGAATAGTAATCGTAAACTCCATCAACATCTTCTGCATTTCCATGCCAATTTAATGCACCGTTTATAGCTGTCCCTGCAGTCGTTGCCTGTTCTTGTTTGTATCTGTCAAAGTTGATGAAAGTGTCATAATACAAAGGATGGCTTAACGCATACGAATAGTTAATAATCATCGTAATTGCTTCTTTTGCTAAAGCTGGATTCATTGGAAGAAATTTACCCAATTCATTAATGTGGTATCCATCATGAAACTGAACTAAATGCGTCGATTTTATCTTTTTTATTTTCTTAAACAAAGGATCTTCCGATTCTATAAAAAACTCAATTGCTCCAGACGAAAATCCGTCGATTTTATCGATTGTTACCGTATTTCCTGTTTCTAACAAATAATCATTTTTCTGCTCCGTTAAAGGAATTTTATGAAACGAACGATGAAAAGCTGGAACTTTTGAAAAATTAAAAAGCAAAAACTTCTTATCGTAATTCGCCAATTTTGCGTACACCTTAACATCTGTCAGTCCAACTGGAGAATAAAGTGATACTTGAACAGAATCTTTTCCTTTTAAAATAACTTGAAAAGGTTCGTTTACTCTAAACCAGCGATCTGCTTTATTGTACATGATTGAAGGATCTTCGTCGTCTTCAAACATAGTCATTGGTTTATTTTCTGCGGGTAAAGCTGTAGCATCTATGCTCGGCAGGTAACTTGGTTTGTAGTTTTCGCCATCGTCACTACAGCCAAAAATAATACTTGCCAATAGGGCAAATACAAAAAAGTGAGTGTTTTTTCTCATCAGTAAGTAAAGTAGGTTTGGGGTTAAAATATCATGCAAAACTATAAATATGCTCGATAAAAACAAGCATATTGCAAGAAAAATATGAATATAAAGTATACTAATAGTAAATTTTTGTGTACTATTACTACACCCAAAACTCTTTTAATGTTTTGATTTTCAAACATTCATCTTGTCATTTTTCTTTCATTTTTTTTTGAAGAAATGCTAATATACAATCCTAATATTACGAAAACAACACCAAGAAAAGTATAAAAAGTCAACGGTTCCTCGACAACTAAGTAAGCGATTAAAAAACCGAATATTGGACACAAGAAAAGCCAATATGAAGCTTTTATCGGATTTATTTTTAAAAGATAAAGCCAAAACTGAATGGCTCCAATAGAAACTGCAATTGCCAGCCAAAAAGTGGAAAACCAGAAATTTAAATCTAAATTATTTTGATCTGATTTATAAGTTAAAACCAAGACAGGAAAAAGAAATACAGCTCCAATTAGGGTTTGCCAGCCATTTATGGTTAAAATATGCAAATCATTCCATTCTTGCCTAGAATAATAAATTGTTCCTAATGAATATGCAATCATGCTAACTAGAAGAATCAGTATTCCGCTGGGAGTTGCAAAGCTGCTTTGTAATAAAGGATAGGCCGCAAAAAAAACACCTGTAAGACAAAGCAATAAGCTAATAATATTTTTAAAATCGATTTTATGAGATAACCAAACTGCCGAAATCAAAACAATAAAAACAGGATTAGTTGCTACTGCCAAACTCCCTAAACCAGCGGATACTTTTTGCATAGCAAGAACATACAAACCCAAATAAAAAGTAATATTGAGCAAACCATAAATACTGATTTGAATCCATTCTTTTTTTTGGGGCAGACGTTTTGCCATTATAAGATGCGAAATAAGAAGCATAATGCATCCAGCGATTAGAAATCTAAAAATAGAAATTACAAAAGGCTGAGCAGAATGAAGTCAAATTTTTGTAGCTGTAGATGCAGAAGCCCACAAAAAGGAAAAAATAATTCCGATAAAAATGATTTTGAGTTCTTTAAATTTACCTAAAATTGGAGACACTTTTTCTTTAATCATTAGGAAATAGAACTGTCGGTTTTAGAAAAATCAAGCGTTTCTATTTTACTTAAATCAGCATTGAATTGGACAAAACTGGCAGGAAAACCAGGCTTTATTTTCCCGATTTTTTCTTGCATACCAATAGCAGAAGCTACCCTTGTAGTTGCCATTTTTATTGCTTCATCAGCCGAAACATTCAGATGATTGTAAGCATTTTGCACCGCTTCTGTCATTGATATTGTAGCTCCCGCCAGATTGCCGTCTTCATTTCTGTAAAAACCGTTTTCTAAATGCGCATCAAAATTGTCCCACTTAAAATTGGCTACTTTTCGCCCTAAAAAAGTTGCATCGCTTATTAGAAAGAATTTTTCTTGTTTTAACTTGTAAGCTACTTTTGCTGCAGCATAATCGCAATGTGCTCCATCTAGAATAACTGGAGCATAAACTTCTTCATTTTCAAAAACAGCTCCAACCAAACCTGGTTCGCGGTGGCCAAACTGCGTCATGGCATTAAACAAATGTGTCACAAGATTTATTCCTTTAGAGAAATAAAATTGTGCTTCTTTTTGTGTTATGGTCGAATGGCCAATCGAGATCGTAAATCCGCTCTCGATTAGCATATTCAATTGTTCTTCTGTAAAACATTCGGGCGCAATTGTAATAACTTTTATAACATCTTTTCCCTTTCTGATTATTTCTTCTAGTTCTTCATTCGTTGGCTTTCTTACCTGATCAATACTGTGGGCGCCACGTCTTAACGGATTTAAAAACGGACCTTCCAAATGCATTCCGACAACGCCATTTTTGTGCTTTTGCATGTATTCTCGAACTGCTTCAATTCCGTTGAGAATAGTTTCTCTCGAAGAAGAAATCAAACAAGGTAAAACATGTGTTGTGCCATACTTCATGCTTGCATCATAAATATCCTGAATGGTTTCTTCATTTGGAGTCTGACTGAAATAGTACTTTTCTCCTCCATTGATCTGAATATCTATAAATCCTGCAGCGAGATGATTTCCTCCCAAATTAATTTGCTCAATGTCATTTGGTATTTCTTGGTGTACTGAAATAATAGTTCCGTTTTCAATAATTACGGCTCCATTTTCAATTACTTCATCTCCTGTATGCACAATCGCATTTACAATTGCTTGTTTCATGTTTTAATTTTATTTCTTTATAATTTTACTGTTAAGTCCAGTATTTGAATCTTTTACATTTAAAAGATAAATTCCTTGAGGCTGGTCTGCCAATGAAAATGATATCTCTTTTTCGTTCAAATTTAAAACGGAAGTTCGAATTAATTTCCCAGTTAAATCGAATAATTTAATTGCAGCAATTCCAGAAGCATTATTTACTTTAATTTTAACTATATCCTTAACAGGATTTGGACTTACTTCAACACTAAATTCGTTGTTTTCTATTACAGTATTTTCTATTACTTTTTTTGCTGATAAAGAACTTGATGGAGGCAAAAATGTATCAGCTCCGCTTGTAAGCCAGTTTAATGAGAAACGCACAAAATACATCTGATAAGTTGAGCTTTCGCCATTTTCATAATAAATGCCAATTGTTCCGTCTGGCAAAATAGTAAGACTCGAATAAGCAGATGCTCCAGGAAATATTGTTTTTGGCGAACCCCAAGTTATTCCTTCATCTGTACTCATTTGCACGCTTACATTTTTACGGCTGCTTGAAAATGGAATTGAATGCAATAAGCGATTTTTATCGTAACCATCAAGTGTTGAAGTATAACGAATAAAATCACCATCACAATTTGGATCTGTTATACTTGTTTGATTATAAGCTGTTCCCCATGTTGCTCCTTTATCTGTCGAGATATTAAAACGGCGTGTTCCCGGATTTCTTATACTCATCATAATGTTTCCGTTATTCAATTCTACCACTTTTGCTTCATCTCCATCTATTTCTGCTCTATTTGTCGATGCTGTCCAAGTAATTCCATGATCGGCACTTGTAATTAAATAATTACTAATGCGTTCTGTTCCTGAAACATTTTCTCGAACTGCAATTGCGGCAACAATTTTACCATCACGTAATTGATGTGCTCTGCCAGAAGCAACAAACAATCCTTTCCAATTTGGGTTTGGTCCGTAGATCTGACTCGTAATATCTACAGGAGTTCCCCAAGTTACGCCGTTATCCGTACTATGAATTACCAAAACCTTTGCAGGAACCGCATTAGTTGAAGCAAAAAAGCCTTTATCTGCAGAAACTAAACACAATAATTCTCCTGTCGATTTATCTAAGACCAAAGCCGCATCTCCTGCTCCGGTTGCCGCTCCAAAATTGGCAATTGTTAATGGTGAAGACCAAGTTTTTCCGTTATCGGTACTTCTACGCACAACAGGATCTATTTTTGCCGATAAATCTCCTGAGCCATTCCATCTTTTATCTGTTACCGTTACCAGCGAACCATCGGCAGCAGTGATGATTGCTGGAATACGATAACTTGCAGAACCTGCATCTCCAGGCGTAAATAAAAGCGTATTGGTTAATAATATTACTCGGTTTCCAGATACTGTATTTGAGGTTACATTATAAGTTATTCCGTTTGCAACAATTGATTCGCAGGTTGCATCTAATAAATTTCCTTCAGTTGCTCCAGTTGAAACATCGTAAGTAATCCAAAAATAATTATCTCCAGAAGCCAATGCTTTTGATCCATTTACAGTAAGATTTCCGCTAGACGGCGTAACATTTCCAAATAATGTTGCTGTTGTCGGATTAAAAATTGCTGTGCTTCCGCTTGAATATATTTTAATATTTGTAACGTCGCTAATATTGGTAGTTCCTGTCATCGTAAACTTTAAAGCACTTACCGTCAAAGGATTTAAATTGCCCGAAACAGAAGCTCTAACCGCTATAATTCTCTGATCTGTATCGCCTAAACCTGTTGGCAATTCTGTCTGAATCAAAGAGATCGAATTTATTTGCATTTCATTAGTCTGCGCAATAACAGAAGCTCCATTCATTAATGTTCCCGGATGATTATTCCCCGAAATATCTGGAACCGTTTTACCACTTATATTTTCAAAATCCCAAGCGGCAATTAATCCAGTTTCTGTTCCCGTTATTGCAGTTGTCTTATCAGTCAAAACTTCTGCTGCAGTCATAGCTTTGCTCCAAAAACGAATGTCATCGATTTGGGCATTCATATAAGAAGAAAAATTACTTATCGTGCCAAAAAATAAATCTCCTGTATTTGAAACTGTATTTGTTCCTCCAATGTTAGACGATGTTTTAGTTTGCTGCAAAACGCCATCAACATAAATTTTACAGCTTGTGGTGGCAACATCAACTACCATTGCCAAATGATGCCAAACATTGTCTGCAATACTCGAAGTCCCGTACGGCGGCCCCGCTGCTCCTGCGCTTGTCGTTAAATTTACTCCAAACTGTCCTCCTCCTGCCGAAGTATTATTTATAAATTCATATCCAATTCCAGAACCATTTGGACGTTTGCTCAAAATACGTTTTCCGAAATCGCCCGTTTTTATTCTGCAACTTATGGTTAAATTTTGTCCAGCCGCCAAGTTAAAATCACTATGATTTGAAACTAACATATAATCATTTACTCCGTCTAAATTTAAAACCATCGGAAAAGCATTTGGAAAAGTAACAGATCCAAAAAGAGTTCCCGTATGACTATTTCCTGAAATATCTGGAACCGAAGTGCCGGTTATATTTTCAAAATTCCATGCTGCCAAAAGATCTGTCGCAGGTCCATTAACAACTGCTGTCATATCTGCTTGCAATTCAGTTGCCGTCATTGCTTTATTCCAAACACGTACGTTATCAATCTGTCCTGCCCATTTGTAGCTGTTGGAAGCGTCTGAAGTTGCACCAATTACGAAGCTTACAGCATTAGAAAAATCGGAAGTTACAGAAGTAAATGTTTTTCCTGTATTGGCTAAAACTCCGTCAATGTATCCATACATAGTTCGGTTACTCGAGGCATCCATAACCAAAGCAATATGATGCCAAGTTCCGTCTGCGAGAGAATTAGCAGAATAGCCTGCTGTACTAATGTTTGCTGGAGTTCCAGTACCACTCATGTTCATGGCAAATTTTCCTGCATTTGTGCCGTTTCCTGTCCAAAATTCATATCCGTTACCTGAAGTGCCATTTCTTTTAGCAAAAATTCTTGGTGTTCCAGTATTGGTTGTTGTTTTAATCCAACAGGTTACGGTTTTATTTTGACCCGAACCAAAGTCTAAATCCGGATGATCTGCCACTGTCATATAAGTTGAAGTGCCGTCAAGGTTTAAAACTTTACCACTTTGCGCTTTTGTATTTATACTGCATAAACACATCAAACACAAACAAAAATAGCGTAATACATTTTTCATAGTTTTTAATATTTGGTTATAAATTGGTTAAAAAGCATTAAAAAATAATAACGAAAAACTTGATGACTGGCGGATAAATCAGGATAAGTGGACTTTAATTTTTCTCAAGATATTCGTTTAATATTTGTGTACAATACCATTCCTGACGAGGCAAATGAAATGGTCCTTTATAAAGATTCCCTTTGGCAGTTTGAGCTACGCTTCCGTCTCGGTGCAAATAGCCAAACCATTCTCCATTTTCTTTATCATGAAATTTACTATACGAGTAATCATGAATCATTTTGTGCCATT
>NZ_DHEI01000120.1:48247-61600 GCF_002399805.1 Flavobacterium sp. UBA4854 | reverse complement strand
TTATGAGGCCACCAGAATTTCATATCCTGCCAATATTCTTGAACAGGATTTCCGTAAACATCAAGAAAATAAAGAATTCCTCCATGTTCTTTGTCCCAACCGCGTTCCCACATGTAATCGAGCATTTTACATCCCAATTCGATCAAATGCGGATCATTGTTTCTGTATTTGGCTTCATGCAAAATAAACCATGCGCCTTCTATTGCATGTCCAGGATTTAAAGTGCGTCCGTCAATGTGATCGATTATAGAACCATCTGGAGCAACTTGTTCCATTACACATTTTATATCGTGTTTTACAAAATCATTTTCAATTTCTGCAATCCATTTTGTGATCCATTCATCGCATCGAGGGTCTCCAATATTTTCTCTCAGCTGTTGTGCTGTATTAATCATAATCATTGGAGAACCAATTCCTTTAGAAGGTCTTGTTGAAGTATATTTTGGTTCTAACAAACCAGGAGTTGTCGTATATTTTATGCACTCTCCAAAAAGATGTCGCGCTTGTTCTGCTGCAGCTTCATCTCCACTTGCTTTGGCATAAGCGCTCATCGCAATTGCTGCAAATGTTTCAGAAAAATAATAACGGCGTTTACGAATTGGGCTTCCATCTTGAGTAACATGAAAAAACATTCTTCCATCTGTATCAAAACAATGTTGATTAATAAAATCGATTCCCGATTTAGCACCATCAAGCCATTCTTGCTTTGGCTCTATTGTATTATAAAGTGTTGCTAAAAGCCAAGCTGTGCGCCCCTGAAACCAAACCGATTTATCTGTATCAATCAAATCTCCAGTTTGGTTCCGCATTAATAAGTAACCGCCATGCTCGGTATCTATAGATCGCGGAAACCAAAATGGCACTGTATTGTTTAGTAATTGGTTCTGATAAAAGTCTTTTAATTCTATTAAATCAGTTTTTGAATAGCTCATTTTTGATATATGTTTTTTATGCCCGAAAATAAATTCAGGTTCAGTTATAGATAGGTGAAGTCACTTTAGCTGAAAAATCAGGTCAGCCAAAGGAAAAATATAGATATAGAGATGCTTTCTAGTTTTTGCTTATAGAATTTAGTTTAAGCTTAAAAGTGGAACATGGGAGACTGGCTTCGTTTACCAAATTTGCTGTTGTATAAGGTTTCCAGGCATAGAAAACTTCATTTACTTTTTCGTCATTCGGAATACTAATCTCGACTTGATCTTTTATAATTTTTGCTTTGGTTTCAATCCGAATTCCTTTATCGGTAACTAATTCAAAACCGATTAGGTCTTTTTTATCTGCGGTGTATAATTGTTTTGCATTCGAAAAAGAAACTAGAATTGCATCTCCTTTTTGAATTGCTTTTAAAGGAATTGGTCCGTTTGCTATTATTTTTTTGCCGTATGTATTTTTTAATGCCAATAGCGCTAATCGCTCTCCAATTTGCCTTTTCTTTACTGGATGAACATTTGTCTCTTCTCCAAAATCCATACTAACAGCCATGCCACTATTAGGAATTTCTTTTTGAATTCTATTTTGTGCATCTCTAAATTCTGGCCAAGATGGTCGATTAATTCCTGATAATTGCACAAAATAAAATGGCAATGAATTTCCCCAAGCGTTTCTCCAATTTTTGACTAATTCTGGCATTAAATGTTCATACAATTCGACATTATGTGCATTGCTTTCTCCTTGGTACCAAATAAATCCTTTTATCGGAAACGCTGTAAAATGCGAAACGCCTGCTTCGTAATTGTAACAAGGATCATAAGGATGGCGCTGTTTTGGGTTTATTGCGTTTTTTAAATTTTCGTCTGCTCTAGAACGTACCCAAGGCTGCAAGAAATCAGATTTTTTCCAATTTGTTAATACGTCTACTACTTTATCGTCATGCTCCAAAGTATATCTCTCAAACCAAGATTCTATTGGAGAACCGCCAACGGCAACTTCTATTAATCCAATTGGAATATTTTCTTCGCGAATAATGTTTTGACCAAAGTAAAAGGCAACTGCCGAAAAATCTTTGGCACTTAAAGAATCGCATGTTTTCCATTTTCCAGAAAAATATTTCAACTGATTTACTTTTTCTAAAGTAATCGAGTCAAAAGCTTTTTCGTTTGTTTCTTGAATAGCTTCAAAATTGAATAATCTAAGGTTGGTATTCTCAGCCGCTTTCTTTACTTCAGAGATTCCATTTTCAGATTTTTTTAGAGGAAAAGCCATATTGGATTGTCCTGAACAAAACCAAACATCTCCAATTAAAATATTTTTTAAAGTGATTTTTTTATCTAAAGTTGAAATTGAAATTTCGTGAATTCCTCCAGATTTCATTGCTGGAAAAATAACTTTCCATTTTCCTTCTTCATTTGTTCTTGCAATTTCTTTTTTATCATCAAAAACTACTTCTACTTTTTCTCCTCCATTTGCATTTCCATAAATTAAAATCGGCTGGTTTCGCTGTAAAACCATATTATCGGTAAAAACAGTTCCTAATTTTAAACCTCCAAAATCTTGAGTAACATTTTCGTAAACTGTCTGTGCTAAGATTTTTGCTCCTTCCTTTGTTGGATGCAATGCATCTGGAAAAAGGTCTGGACGCGAATATAATTTTTCGTGAAGGTCAATTAAATTGACATTGTTGGCTTTTGAAATTTCGCTGATATGCTCCTGAATTTGCCAAAACCAATCTCGGGTTCCCGATTTAAAACGAGGATGTTCATTAAAAATCGGAGTCATACGACAGATAAAGATTTTTACATTCGGATTCTGTTTTCTTAATGCATCAATCAGCCAAAAATAATCGGCATTAAAATCGTCTTTGTAATTAGGCCAGTTCCTCGGATCTGTATCATTTAATCCCAAATGAATAATTGCAATATCCGGCTGATAGGAAATCGCATCAGAGCATTCTTTAGTTTTATAATAAGGTTTACTTCCTTTTTTTAAAAGAGTTGCACCGCTGTAACCAAAATTTTTCACTTCATATTGACTTCCCATTAAAACCTGCAATTGCGAAGGATAAGATTCTGATTGCGGGTTTGCCAACAAATATCCCGCTGTAACAGAATCTCCCAAACAAGCCACTTTTACAGTCGTTTTTTGTGCATTCATTTTAAATTGAATGGCCGTAAAAGCTATTAATAGGAACAGAAATAAATTTCGTTTTTGTGTTCTCATTTTTTCTTCAAATTCTATTAAAATTGAGGAATCATGAGCCGAGCGAAACGGCAAGGCTTCGCCCAGGCTTATAAAACCAAAAAACCTAACTAACAAATCTAATTTTTAAAAAAGGGTAAATAATTATGCTTTAAGCCTCTTCAAAATCGTTTACTTTTGGGCGCAAAAAACTAATTTGTGTTATAAGGGCAATCAGTACGATACCGGCCATCAAAGAAAAACCATAACCCAAATTACCAGTATCGGCTGATTTACCTAACAGAGAGGTGACCAATGCGCCACAGCCAACTCCTGTCATATTTAAAATACCATAAGCCGTAGCCCGATATTTTGAAGAAACAAATTGACAGATAATGGGCATATTGTTTGCATCAAACATTCCGTATCCTATACCAAAACACAAAACTGCGCCAACCACGTGAAGCAAAGAATGCCCAAATCCGATCAACATTAATGCGGGAATAGTTAAGCTTAAACCTATCGCGCTAGTATAAATTCTTCCTTTTATATTTTTTTGAACCCATTTATCTGATAAAATTCCACCGAACACAACTCCTAATAAAGAAGAAAATGAAATTGTAATCGTTGCTAAAGGCCCAGCCTGATCCATTGAAATACCTAAATTATCTGAGAAAAGCGTTGGAAGCCAGTTTTTAGTTGCCCATCCCGGTAAACTTATAATCGCGAAATAGAAAAGAATTACCCAAAAAGAAATATTGGTAAATAATAGGGCTAGACCTTTTAGCAAAGAAACTTTTTCGTGCGTTTTATTAAACTCTGGATCAAAAATCTTTGTCTTTTTCTCAAATAAAAAGAAAACCAAAATGATAGAGTAAACCACGCCTACAATTCCGAAATGATGAAAAGTAGAATGCCAAGAATATCTTGCTGCAATTGTTGCTCCAAAGCCACCTAAAGCCGAGCCAACATAAAGCCCTGTCATGTGGATGCCGATGGCAAGCGATCTTGTTTTTTGTTGATGATAATCGGCAATTAAAGACAATCCTGCCGGAATGTATAAGGCTTCGCTCACGCCCATAATAGCTCTTAACCAATAAATCTCATCATAGGTTTTGGCGTATCCCATTGCATAAGTTACCGCAGACCAAACGAATAAACTCCCGATGATTAGCCATTTTCTATTTAATTTATCAGCGATAATTCCAGAGACTGGACTCATCAAAGCATAAATCCAAAGAAAAACAGCCATCAGACGTCCAAAATTTTCTCCTGAAACTAATTCCGGAATGTCACTTTCCATTGATGGTCTCATGGTTGCGAGCATCTGCCTGTCCATGTAGTTTAATAAAGCTACAATCCAAAGTAACGCGACTACGAGCCAAGGATAATATTTAGAGTTTTTCATTTTTGGTTTTGGTTTCTTTTTGGTTTGTTATTTTCTTAGTTATTTGATAGTGCCTAACATAATATTCGGAGTTCGAATTCCAGGTTTAATTTCTCCATTTGATAAAACAATTTTATCGTTCCAAAGCACTGCTGTTGTTGTTACATGTGCCAGAAATGGCAATTCACCAATTTTTGACCATTTATTTTTTAAGGTATCGTACAATAAAACGGCATTGTAAAATCCTTGATGTGTTGTATTTAAGATATTTTTTTCGGCAATTAATTTTGCCTTTTCTTCTTCTGAAGCTGTCTTTGCAATCTGAGACAAGTAGGTTTCTATTTTATGAAAAGTTTCTCCGTTATCTCCTCCGGTAATAATGATATAGTGTTTCCCAAAAGCGACTCCTGCCCCTGCTGAAAAATTAGTCGTTTTCTTTCCGTCCGTTATAACTGCTTTATTTTCCCAAGCTTGTTTTTTTAAATTGAAAGCAAGCGTGGTATTATGTAAATCACTAATTCCTGAAGCTGTTTTGGTTCTTCCTCCAACCACATAAATACTCAGATCTTCTTTTTCATTCTGGACAACTGCAACTGAATTTGCTAATGCAAATGGCAGTTTTGGTTCCGATTTCCATTCTTGTTTTTCATTGTTTAAATCAATGCTATAAACCAAATCTGAACTTTTTGTTGCTTCATCGCCACCAATAGCATAAACGACATTCTTTACGTTTACAAGCGCAATATTGGTAATCTTGATTGGAAAATCTGGCAATGTCTTTATTTCTACTTCATTTTTATCTGAATTCCATTTTAAGATGTAAGCCTTATTCGATAATCCGTTTTCATTTTCGCCGCCTACGTAAACAATTCCGAAACTTGTAGAAACATTTCCGCAATAAGCAATTGGTTCTGGCAGTTCTATTTTTGATTTCTTATTCCAATCGTATTGTTCTTTATTTTTTTCTAAAACATGAATTTCTTTAGAATAATGCTTTTTTCCTCCTTCCCAAGGCATTTTATCCAGAAAGTTTGCTCCCCCAGCAACTATCAGAACATTATTATCAACGCCATTAATTGGACCCGCAAAGCCACGCGAAAGACTTCCATCTGCATTTTGAAGTTGCGCTGCTTTTTTCCATTCGACTTTTGAAATATTTGTTTTTTGCGAAAAACCAACTGTTACTGACATAATTGAAATTGTAAGGATTAAGAAAGAAAAAGGCTTATTCATAGAGGGTTTGTTTTAAATTAAAACGAACAATTTATTTTGATTTAAATGCGTCGAAATCTAAACCTGCAACATCTTTTTTGAATAATTCAAATTGTTCTGCATTCATGTTTTTGACTGGAAGTCTGAATTCGCCTAAATTATGTCCAACCAATTTCATGTAAGCTTTTCCAACTGAAATTCCGCCATACTTTCCTAAGAAACGAATCATATCTATTGATTTCTGCTGTAATTTTCTAGCTTTCGTTAAATCATTAGCATTAAAAGCATCGATTAAATCATAGTACAATGGTGCAGCATAATTAAAAGTACTTCCAACAGCGCCTTTAGCACCTAAAACTAATGCTGAAAGCATGTTTTCGTCACGTCCCCAAAGCATATCAAATTTTCCATCAGCATAACTCATACAGCTTTGGAAATCCATAAAATCTTCATGCGTATACTTTACTCCAGCAAAATTTGGCAATTTTCCGTCTAAAGCTCTCACTAAGTCAAACATCGGAATATTTACTCCTGTCAAAACTGGAATATGGTAGTAATACAACGGCATGTTTGGAACACTTTCTCCAACTTTGATGCAAATTTCTGCCAGCGTATCTACGTTTCCTGGTTTAAAATAAAATGGCGCAGTTATAGAAACCGCATATAAACCTATCTCATGCGAATATTTTGCCAGTTCGATACAATCTGTTAAGCAAGTTCCACCCAGGAAAACCATTACTTTAAAATCGGCATCGTGATTAGAACAATCTGCCCATGCTTTAGCAACCGTTTTTTTCTCTTCTAATGACATAGAAACACCTTCTCCAGTAGAGCCAATTATAAAAGCTCCTGTAACTCCATTTCTCTTTAAAAAAGAATAATAGGCTGGAATTAAGCTTACATCTAATTTTCCGCTCGCATCAAATGGAGTAAATGGAGCTGAAATAAGACCTTGTAAATGTTCGATTTTCATGACTTTTATTTTTAATTTTTTCGTTTTATCAAACTGGAAAAGTTTTCATTTCCAGTTTGATTTTAAACTTTAGTTTTTTTTATTCTTTGTTTCGTTTAATTGGTATATCCTGGATTCTGAACAATTTTAGGATTGAAATTGATTGTGTTTTGAGAAATTGGAAACAACACTTCTTTCCCTGCCATTGACGGAACTATACTTGTTTTATTAAAACGCACAATATCCCACCATGATTTTCCTTCAAAGGCCATTTCTTTTAAACGCTCTATTAAAATCACATCGTCATTTGCTGCCGGAGTATCATTTGTAAATGAAGCCGATGCGTCAGCTCTTTTCATTACCAAATTCATTTCTGTGGTTGGATCCTGACCTAAAGCGTTTTTAATCTCTGCTTTCATTAATAAAATATCCGCCCAACGGTAAATAATGATATCACTCACAAATCTTCTGATTGTTCCGTCTACAGTTCCGTTGTATTTTACTAAACCTGTAACTACTGGAGTTGTACCGTTATATAAAGTTAAATACGTTGCGTCTTTTCTGGTATCTGTAGCTGCAAAATTGAATCTTGTAATGTCTGGCTGTACTCTCGAAATACCTGCATTTCCTGAACCTGTTCCTAATGTACCGAAAACTGCTGTTGCTTGTGCTGAAGTTAATGGTGCAAAATCACTTGGTCCAACAAACATAAACTGGTTCCAGTTGTCTAATAGTGATGAAGTTAAATCGGCTAATGAATAACGAACTGCAAAAAGTACTTCGGCATTTCCTTTTTTGTCAAAAGCAAAAACATCTTTGAAACTTGGCATTAAAGTCGGTGTCCCTGGAATTGCATTTATTGCTGCCAAAGCATTATTTAAATCTGCTGTTCCTCCGTTTAATTGTTTTGCTGTCCATAAATTCACTTCTGCTTTTAAAGCATAAACTGATGGAAGAGCCAATTGCGTTTTGTTATTGTTTGCATCTGGAAAATTAGCAATGGCCTGATCAATATCTGATTTAATAAATGTAAATGTTTCTTCAATCGTATTTCGCGGAATAATGTATTGCGACTGATTGGTATTTTCTGTTGGTTCTGTTACAATTGGCACTCCTCCCCAAGAACGCGCCATAATGAAATAACATAACGCACGCATTGTATAGGCTTGAGCAATATATCTCTTTTGCTCTTTTACTGTTGATGGACTAAATGTAATTTTTGGCACATATTTTAAAACCAAGTTTGCCGAATGAATTACAGTATACAAACCAGCCCAATCTACATCTATATTTTGTGGTGTAAGATTGTTGTTATAGTAATTTGCCAATGTTAAAGGAGACTGAACTCCACCAGTAATTTCTGCACTTCTTGCTCCTCCTAACAAATAATAATTTTGCTGTGTTTGGATTCTAAAGTTTACATACATTCCGTTTACGCCTGCTTTGGCATCATCTTCTGTTTTCCAGAAACTATCAGATGTAATAACACTATCAGATGTTAATTCTAAATCATCTTGACAAGAATTAAAAAGAGAAAGACTTGAAAAAAGTATTGTGTATAAAAGAAATTTCTTTTTCATGATTTTTTAATTAAAAATTTACAAACTGATATTTAAACCAAGAATAATGTTTCTAGGCACTGGGTAAGTTCCTGTAGAACCAGCTGCGTTTAATCCTAAACTAGATCCTCCGTCAATACCTTGTACTTCTGGGCTTAATCCTTTGTATTTTGTAAAGTAGTATAAATTACTTCCTGTAACATACAGACGAAGTGATGTTAAACTTGCTTTTTCGATAAGTGTTTTTGGAAAACTATAACTGAACGTAATTTCTCTTATGCATAAATAATCTCCGCTTTCGTAGTAACGACTGTTACCTTGGAACATGTTGGTATTATAAGCTGCTCCACTTGCTTCAGATCTGAATAAATTGTTTTGATTTGTTTGATCTGCCCAACGGTAACGAGGAACATCTGTAATATCTCCTTCTTTCTGCCATGCTTGTGCGCTTTCTGCTAATAATCCGTAGTTACCTTGAAACTGACCTAAGAAACGTGCTCTTGCTTCGTTGTAAATTGTTGCTCCTAAAGAATAATCTGTTCTAACTGTTAGAGAGAAACCTTTGTATGAAGTATCAAAATTGAAACCTCCTACGAATGTTGGGAACATATTCCCCATATATTTTCTGTCACGGCTATCAATAATTCCGTTGTTGTCTGTGTCCTCAAATACGGCATCTCCAGCAAACTTTTTACCCTCTGGATTTCCTCCATTTGCAGCAGTTTTTGTTACATAAGTATCATGAACTTTTGCGTTGTATGCATCTGCTTCTGCTTGAGTTGAAAGAATATATAATTGTTTATGAGCGTAGAAATTTCCAATTTTTTGTCCTTCTTGTAAACCTCCTACATATACATATTTACCACTTTTTGCATCCCAGATCTCAGTTCCTCCAATTCTATTATTTCCATTTCCATTAAATGGAAGTTTTTCAACTGTATTGGTATTGTGGGAAACGTTTGCTCCAACATTTACTTTCCAATCATTTTTATTGTAAACATTTGCCTGAACTTCCAGCTCAAAACCTTTACTTCTTAATCCTCCTAAATTGGTCAAAACAGTTGAGAAACCACTATTTGAAGGCAATGTCAGATTTGTCAATAAGTCTGATGTCAATTTATTGTAGAAATCTCCAATAATTCTAATTTTATCTTCGTTTAATCCGATATCAAAACCACCATTTATCGTTTCAGACTGCTCCCATTTTAATCCTGGGTTTGCAATTTGAGAGTTGATAATCGCCGATTGTCCATTATAACTATTAGGAAGTCCGTTTGTAGTTCCTGCATATAATCCGCCTGCTTGGAAATCTCCTAAAGTTCCTAAGTTTCCGTTTACACCATAACTTCCACGAAGTTTAAGAGAAGAAAAGAATTTTGGCATTGTATTAGCCCAGAATTTCTCTTCCTGCATATTCCATCCTGCCGAAATCCCAGGAAAGAACCCATATCTGTTGTCTGGTCCTAAACTTGATGAACCATCGTAACGGAATGAAGCCGTTGCAAAATATCTGTTTTTATAATCGTAATTAACACGTCCGAAAACACTATTTAAAACCAACTTGGTATTGTTACTGTAAACCGAAACTGGAATTGGAGATGAATCTAAAGTCTGCGCTAGATCTGAAGGGCTTCCTTTTCCTGCTGCATTAAAATATTTAATGGTTCTATCGTATTTTGAAACTCCTAGTTTAGCATCAAAGTTTCCAATATTTTCCCAATCTTTTTTATAAGCAAAAACTCCTTCGTATTGCACTTGATAGGTTTGATTGCTCAATCTTGTTGCAGTTCTTGTATTATCAACCAAACCGCTGCTTCCGCTTAAAAATGCCTGTTGAAAAGTATTGTCATTTTCATTTTCACTGTATAACGAAATGGCTGGTGTGAAAGTAAAATCTTTTGCGAGTCTTAATTCACCATCTACGCCCATCTGAAGCTTATCGTTTTCATTTTTCCCTTTAACTTTCCCCATCTGGTACAATGGATTTCCGTTAATGTTGTTTTGTCCTGGAGCTAAAGTTCCGTCTTCTAAATATAGTTTTGTAGTTGGTGAGTTTCCTAAATATCTATTGAAAACTACACTGTTAGCCACAACCTGATTGTTACTTGCTTTTGAGAATAAAACACGTCCGTTAATTGTAAAGTTGTCTGCAACTTTTAAAGAAGCGTTTAATTTACTGGTAAATCTTTGGTATCCTGTGAATATCGTAATACCATCACCTTTTAAATATCCTAAACTCAAATCAAATACTCCTGTGTCTGTTCCGCCGCTAAAACCAAGTGTATGGCTTTGTGTAATAGCATCTTGAAACAAGATATCATTCCAATCGGTACTTTTGTACATAATCGTACTGCTCGGGTTTAAAGGATCTGCAATTTCCTGCCAGCCTTTTGCCTGAAGCGTACTTATAGTTTCTGCTGATAAATTAGATTTTAATAAAGTAGCAAACGGAGTATTATTTTCTAGATTATTTCCTGTACCTGCAGGCGTTGCACCAGTCAATTGCCCTAAACGCGCGATACCTGTTGTTGTAGAAAGTCCTGCAAGTTCTGCCGCATTATACAATCCTTCTCGCTGCATTTTAATGTAATCGCCCCCATCCATAAAATTGTATTTTTTACCAATTCTACTGTTTTGAGTTGAAACATTATAAGTCACTTTTAGTTTTCCTGCCTTACCTGTATTTGTAGTGACAATGATTACACCGTTTGAAGCTCGTGCACCATATATAGAAGTCGCAGCAGCATCTTTAAGCACCTGAAGTGAAGCAATATCTAAAGAGTTAATATCATCAATCTGATTTCTGATAACACCGTCAACAATATATAAAGGAGTTGCACCAGACGGATTATCAATTGAAGTACCTCCACGAACAATTACATTTGAAGCTTTTCCTGGCTGTCCCGAAGAAGTTTTTACAACCAAACCTGTAACGCTTCCTTGTAAAGATTGTGTAACGTTTGAGTAAGGTACATTTTCAAGTACTTTTTTATCCAGTTTAGAAACCGCTGTACTTAAAGTTCTTCTGTTTTGAGCTCCATATCCAACTACAATTACTTCATTCATTTGCTGCCCTATTTCTTTTAAGACAATGTTCAATGGACTTCCCGTAATTGCAACTTCTTGATCTTGTAATCCTATATATGTAACAATTAAAGTTGTTGCATTATCTGGAACTTCAAAAACAAAATTTCCGTCAAAATCTGTTTGAGTGCTTATGTTTGTTCCTTTTGCAACAATATTTACACCTGGTAGCGATTCGCCTTTTTCATTGGTTACTTTACCTGTAACTTTCTTCTGAATTGGGTCATTCTTTTTTACATTTTTATCCGTAAACACAACGCTTTTTTCTGTACTAGCAGACGCTAATTGCATAGTAAAAGCTAAAAGTAACGTAGAAGTAAGTTTAACAACTTTTACGTGTTTAGGAGTAAACCTAAAATTTTTAGGCTTACTTTTAGGCAATAATTTCATACTTTTGTAATGGTTTGGTTAATAAAACTTTGTTAAGGTCAATTTATTTATTTCCAATCAACCGTTCTGATGAAGAACAAGCCAGCAATGTTCACAGCATTGGCTGGCTTTTTTTATGATCAAAAAACAATATTTTTATCCAAATGGTTAGTTTGGTTTTATTCAAATCTTAATTCTAGTTTTTCTTTTGTAAGCAGCCAACTTCTATTGATTAGATGTAAACTTTGCTTAAATATTTTATTATTATTTTGTAAAGATATAAAAATATTTAAAATAACAACTTTAGTTATTAAAATATTTTAATAAGTATGAATTTATTTTTTAAATTAATTATTAATAAGAGGAAACAACAGCTTTTCTTTGATTACACAACAAGCACCTATAACTCCCGCACGGCGCCCCAGAGTTGACTTTTTAAGCTTCATATCACGATTTACTAAACCTAATGAATACTTTTTAAGAGCTGATTGAATTGGCAGAAGTGCATAATCGCCAAGTTGTGCGAAATCTCCTCCAATTACCAAAAGATCAGGGTTAAAGATGTTTAAAAGAATAGATAAGTAACGTCCCATTTTCTCACTTTGCTGTGTTACAAGATCAACACAAAGAGTATCTTCTAAATTTACAGCGCCTGTAATTATTGCATGATGCTGTAAAACTGGCGAGTTATCATCTAAAACAACTTTAGACTGCTTACCTTCTTTTATCGCTTCTTTAAACTGATTAATTAAAGACCAACCCGATATTTCAGTTTCTAGACAGCCTAGTTTTCCGCATTGGCACATTATTTCATTATTAAATATGGTACTATGTCCAAACTCGCCAGAATAACCCGATTTTCCATAATAAAGCTTTCCGTCAGTGATCATTCCTATTGCAACTCCCCAACTATAATTGACAAAAATGATATTTTGCTCATCATCGACAACACCTTCACAATACTCGCCAAAAGCCATTGCACGCGTATCGTTTTCTAAGTGAACTGGAAGATTTAATTGTTCTGAAATAATCTCTGTCAGAGGTCGGTTTTCACTGAAAAAATAGTTATAACTAAAACCTTCCATCGAATTAATTCGGCCCGAAAAGTTAATGCAGACACCAACGATCATTTTCTTTTCTACCAAACTATCTTCAATAAATGAATTAATTAAACTGCAAAATTTAAGAAGAGATTCTTGAGTGTTTTCTAAAGTAAAAGAAGTTCCAAGCTCTACGCTTACCAACTCATTTTTAATATTTTGAAGTCCGATTGACATACTGGTTAACCCAACTTCAACACCTAAAAAATAAGCGCAAGTCGGATTGATACTAAACAGAGAAGGTCTACGCCCGCCGCTGTTAGTAATTTTTCCCATGTCAACAACATAGTTTTCTACTAGCAATTCATTAACCGCTTTGGTTACTGTTGGAACACTTGATTGAAGTTCTGCACTTAATTCGGCAATAGTCGAATTACCTCCAGACAGTAAACGCTTTACAATTGATTGTCGAAGCAGATGCCACTTTTGTTCAGACAAACTTTTGTCTTTACTATTATCTAATAAATCTTTTAAACTCATTGCTTTCCTTATTTGGTTCACAACAAATTTAAATTATTTTTTAAATCAGCATAAAAATACAGTCTTTAATATTAAATTATTTTAAATATTAAAACT
>NZ_DHEI01000120.1:45576-48064 GCF_002399805.1 Flavobacterium sp. UBA4854 | reverse complement strand
ACTAATCGGCACCACCATCTACGCTATCAAATGTTTCGCGTTCTTTTGGTTTTACACTATATTTTACTGAAACCATTGGCCCGTAGTAAACATCAAATTGAGTTCCGTTTGTGCGCAATTGCATTTGACCGATTACACCTGCCAAAAAATGAATATTCGGAGTTATTCCAGCAGTATAATAAACCGATAATCTGAAAATATCAAAATGTTCATCTGCATAATCTTTAGAGGCAAATTTCAGCATGAGTTCTGTATAATAACCAAGATTAGGCGCCAAGAAAATTGGTTTTTCCTTACTTTGTCTCAAATAATGATTAACACCAAAACGGGCTCTTATTCTGGGTATTGTCTGATGATTACCATTTCTGTCATCAAAAAACTTGGTCTCAAAACGCACTTGCTCAAAAAGAGAACCTTTGGGCATTTCCTGAGTATAGGTTCCCATAACAATAAGCCTATTTTCTAAAGTTTTGTAATTTCCCGCTTCTTCTATTGCATATTTCTGATTGTGCGCATATCCCAACCAAAGCTTCATGTTTTTAAAACCAGAATAAATAATCCAAGGTCTTATTACTTTACGCTGTGTATATTCAAAAGGATTTCCGTTTGTATAAGCACCTTGTGTAACGAGCTGCATATCTGCCTGACCGCTTAAATTCCATTTTTCTATTAAAGGAAACGCAACATCAACCTCGCTTATAGATGCTGGAATAAATCCCATTGTGTAAGGAGCGTCTTGGGCTTTTAAAACTTGAGAAAGCATGATGCAACAAAATACAAGGAAACTCTTTTTTAATAAACTCATAATTCGTCAATATTAAATTACACGGCTTCGAAATAAGAAAGTCTATCAAATTTAGATAAAGAAGTTTTTAACTTTAAAAAAAAGCGGTTTCATATTATAACATGAAACCGCTTTCTAGACATTTCTTCCAAACAAAAAAGCTTTAGAAAAATATCTAAAGCTTTTTTTAAATCAAAATTCTGAAAATTAATATAATGCAGACAGGTACAAAACTGACTGTTATTTTTATGTTCACATGATATTTTGCCCTCTGGGGCTATTTAATATATCAAACATACATTTCTATAAATATTTCGTCCCACTGGGACTACCGATGTATAGTCCCACCGAGGCTTTTTATAGCTCTGGAAGAGCATAATATTTATAGCTAAAAATCTATGCTCACTAATTCAGAAGCTCCAGAGGAGCGACATGTTAGATTTCTATAAATTTCAATTATCCAATTATGCATCGAAATTTGTTAATCTGGATTTGCCAATATTTTGTACAATTCGGCATTCGACAGATAAAACTGATTCTCTAAACTTATTTGCGACAATTTTGCGCTAACCAAATTGTTTTCTCTCGAATTGATTAAGAAAATCGAACTTTCTCCAAATGAGAATAATTTTTCTTCTGAATTCAGCATTGTCATATAATCTTTTACCAGATTATCAATTACAACTTTCTGCTTTCTTAATGATGCAATTTCGGTCTGCTGCGCTTTTACTTTATTTTTAAGTTCTAATCGTTGCTGGTCTATATCAAACTGCATGTCCTGAATTTTCAGTTTTGCCATTTTTAAACTCCCGCGTTCTTTTCTCAAGAAAATAGGAAAACTGAAATCGATATTAAACTTATAATCGTCGGCGTTAAAATTATTCCAGTAATTGGGTTCTGAAATATAGTTGTAACCTACATTAATTTTCGGAAGCAACGAATTGGCTTTCAACTGGCGATTGACTTCCAAAATATCCATTTTGGTTTCTAGAGACTGAATTTTTGGATGCGAATCTAACGACTCCACATCGACCATCATAGCATCTGTCTTTAAAGTTTCTTCTATAGTCTGAATTAGATTTTGTTCAGGTTTTACTAAATCTCCAAGCTCTACAGGAACATTTTCAATCCATAAAAAATTAGCCAATTTCAATTTTGCTTTAGCTAATTTCAGGTTTCCATTTTCAACATTCAGTTCTCTGTTTCGTACCGTAATTTTGGCCTCAACACTGTCAATTGCGGGTGCATCTCCTGCTGCGATTAACTTTTTAACTCCTTCAAAACGAGTGCTGGCAAAACCCAAATAATTTTTATACAATTCGGCTTCGTTATAGCTTTTTCTCCATTCAAAATAAGCTTCACTCGCCTGATATAAAATTTCAATTGCTCTTAATTTTCGCTGTGCATCACTTAGTTTTACCTGAAGTTTTCCTTCGCGAACATCTGCCATTCTTTGGTTAATAAACATTCCCTGACCTAAAGCAACATTAATTCCGAGCGAAGTTAAACCTGCTTCTGGCGTTTTGTTCTGCGGGTTATAATATTCCCCGTTCGTATCGTCAAAACCTGCTTTAATCTCAACTCCATACCAAGTCGGAATTTTGAAACTGCTGTTTAATAACGAATAATATTCTGTGCCTTTAAATTCTTTCTTATTATAATCTACTTCAAGTTTTGGATCAAATCCGCCTCGTGCCATCATCA
>NZ_DHEI01000120.1:38375-45391 GCF_002399805.1 Flavobacterium sp. UBA4854 | reverse complement strand
TAGCCTAAAAACTCAATAAAAGTAAGTTCCTCTTGATTAAAATTCTGGCTCTGCAGTGTAGAAAAACTTAATAGAAATAAGAAAGAAAACAGTTTTACTAGATTTCTCATTTTACTTTTTCTCCTTTCCTTTATCTTCTTTTTCTCCTGAATTGTAATAGTTTGGTGGGAAACCATTCAAGTTTCGCCAAATCTCGTACCATACCGAAACGGTTTCTAACAACGCTATACTTTGCGCACCAGCACCAATACTTAATTCTTTTGGCCAGTGACGATCTTCTCCATCTGGCGAAACCAGAATTCTGTATTTTCCGTTTGGACTAATGAAATTCTCTATAGCTACAACTTTACCCCCGTAAGTTCCATAAGACAACCCAGGCCATCCAGAAAATACAATTCTAGGCCATCCATCAAACCAAACACGAACTTTTGCACCACGATGCACAAGCGGTAAATCGATTGGATCTACATAAGTTTCTACTGCAATATCGTATTTAGCTGGCATTATACTTACAACAGGAGTTCCTTCTTTAATAGTTTCTCCAAGACCTGCCAATAAAGCACGGTTTACATAACCACTCTGTGGCGCTGTAATATAGTACAAACCATTTCTAAGTCTGTAATTGGTATACTGATTCTCTAGTTTGTTAACCTGAGCTTCTGTATCGTACTGTGTACTTAAGGCAGTAAATTTATCACTTCTTGATTTTGATATTTTTTCAGCATATTCAGCAGTAATTCTGCTAACTTCTACTCTTGCATTAATCAATTCGTTTTTACTGCTCAACAGTTTATTTTCTTGCGTAATCACATACGCTTCAGACTCTTGCAGTTTTAATCTTTTCTGCTCGACATCTGTCATTGGTTTTAAACCTTCTTTATTTAAAGCAGTAGAACGATCAAATTGTGTTTTTGCAATTCTAAGCTGTGTTTTTACTGCTACAAGATCCATACTGTCGCTTTTTATTTTCAGTTGCGACTGACGAATTTTGTTTTGCGCCTGCTGTAGTTTCAATTGTTTTTCAGTATTCAAAGACTGCGCTTGAACATCTAACGAATTTACTTTATCACCATATGACTCTACGGCCATTTTTTTGGCATCTACTTGTTGTTTGGTATTGTTAACCAAATTAGGATCCAAGTAATCTTCTTTGATCTCCGAAATGTAAAGTATCGTATCTCCTTTCTTTACATAATCTCCTTCTTTTACAAACCATTTTTCAATACGTCCTGCAATGGCATTATGAACCGTTTGAGGTCTCTGATCTGGTTTTAAAGTTGTTACAGAACCTGTTCCCGAGATGTTTTGTGTCCAAGGCAAGAAAAGGCATAAGACAGCAAAAATCAAAAACCCGATTATGACTTTGTTTAAAATTTCGTAATGAGGTCTACGAGCAACACTTGTAATCGATTTGTATTTGCCCGGCGTTATAAGTACGTTGTTATCTTTAGATAGGTTGAGCATGATTAAAGCTTTATGTCGTTAATAATTTTTCCGTCATCAATCGTAATCATACGACTGCATTTGCTTTTCCAAACATCATTTTTAGAAGTCACAATAACAGTCCAGTCGTTTTCTTCAGAAAGTAAAAAATCAACAATTTTACTCGAAGTCAATTCGTCCATTTTGTCAACTGGATCCTCTAAGAATAAGATATTCGGTTTACCCACAATACTCCTTGCCAAAAGAATCTTTTGAACATCAGAAGCAGAAAGTTCACGACCTCCAGGATGAATTTGATTCTCCAACCCGTTTTCGAAAGTTTTAATATATGGCGTAAGACCAACATTATCTAAAGCCCATTTTAAATCATCACTATTTAGTTCTTCATTTCCAAAAACAATATTCTCTCGAATTGTTCCTGCAAAAAGCGTATCGCCTTGCAAAAATGTCCCCGATTGCGCTCTATATGTATCTTCGTTAAGACGATTCATATAATTATCGGTCACATACATGGCACCGCTTTCTGGTTCTAGAACACCCGAAAGCAATCGCAGCAAAGTACTTTTTCCTGCACCATTTGTTCCTGTAAGAATAATTTTTTCACCTTGAGAAATTTTCAAGTTGATATTCTTAAGCGATTTTTTATTGTGTCCTGGATAATTGTAACTCATGCTTTCGGTCTCGATATTGATTCCTTTTTCTGTTTTATCTGAAGTTTGAGGAATGCATGAAATCTCCATATCAGTCACCTGACCAATTTTTTCAACAGAAGTCAGCACGTCGTAGAAAGACTCCAATCCGAAGATGATTTTTTCTACTGAGTTAATTAACAATACAATTACGATTTCAGCTGCTACGAACTGCCCTATGTTCATTTGGTGGTGAATTACCAGAAAACCACCGATAGATAATAAGGCAGCAGTAACAATTACTTTAAAAATAGTCAGCTGAATATATTGCTTCTTCATTACCTGAAAGTGCTTTTCACGGTAATTGACGTAGTTGGTTACATAACCATCGTTTCTGTCCAATGCATATTCAAAAGCTCCTTTTCTGCGGAAGCTTTCTCTATTGCGGGCAATTTCTTGAAGCCATGCTGCAACTTTATATTTAAATTTTGATTCGTTCAAACTTGTCTCAAGACCATCTTTGTACGAAAATTTAAAAATGACATATAAAATGACAATAAATAAAAGTCCGATTACCATAAAGAAAGAATGGTAAAGAACTAATAGAATAATCCCCAGACCAACCTGAAGAAATGCGGTGCAGAAATCAAGCAATAATTTTGCAGTTCCTTTCTGTACCATTAAAGTATCAAAAAAACGATTGGCTTTTTCGGGAGCATATTCCGAGTACATTTCTTTAAATTTTATTAAAGGCATTCTGTACGCAAATTCAAAAGACGAACGCACAAAAATTCGCTGCTGCAGATTCTCTACAATTCGCAGCTGCAAAATCGTAAGAATACCTCCAAAACCAACGCCCACCGTAACTAGAATTACCAGAACGATCCACGAGACGCTTAGCTGTCCGCTTTGAATAAAATTAATAATAGCTTGGATTCCCAAAGGCAGAGAAAGATTTACTAACCCTGCAAATGCAGCATAGAAGATAATTTGATATACATCGCGCTTATCGAGCTGCAATAAGTTATAAAAACGTTTAAATGGTGTCATGAATTTAAAGTATAAATACAAGATTATTACATAGAATAAATATACGGCAAAAACCGCATTAATGGATTAAGATTTTTACCCTAATCCTTAAAAAACAAGTATTTATGAATTCAATCGAGGAGGCGGTATATCTATTTTGCCATGAAAGCCAAATGAGAAGATTGTATTGTCAATATATTTTTTTCCTTCAGATTCTATTAAGAAATAAAAATTAGGCATTAGTGATTCTGATGAAACCAAATATTCCATTAAAGGAATTCCTTTTGACAATTTAGCCGTTTTAGTATCTTTTGTTTTGTAATCGTCCATTTCTTCTGGAATTCCGTCACATTTAAAGATTTTCTTCAAGAAATTGCAAGTAATGCCTTTTACAGTATAAGTTTCAGCATTATCACTCAAGATTCTTCCAACACTATTAGAAATGTTTAAACTGCTAATTAGAAAATAGCCGACAAGCAACACCTGAAGGCATTTACATAAAAAGCTATTTTTAATTTTGTTCAACATAGTCTAAAAAAAGGCTGAAAGTTTAACCAAATCAAATCTTTTTGATTCAGGATCCCAGTAAATTAAGGCGTTTATTCTATTTTTTCTGAGCGCGCAAGTTAGAGCCATTTTTTTTGCAGAACATTAAAATAACATTAGAATTTAGAACCATTCAAAACTTTAGAAATTTATTAACAAGGCATTCTTACAGTCTGTCGGAATTATGTAAAGACTAATTGCAATTCTATAACTCATAATGACTTAAGCAATCTACTTTTGGTAAGCAAAAAAATTTGACAACATACAATAAAGAAATATCAAAGTGTTACCTATTAAAGAAACTCCATATATAAACAATTTAATACAGAATCAAGACATGATTTACGCAAAGAATGATTTGACCCGATTTCTAGATGCTCAAAACAAATTGTACTTAACTGCTTTTTCTGAAATTGAAAAAGGTAAAAAAGAAACGCATTGGATGTGGTTTATTTTTCCGCAGATTAAAGGACTGGGAAAAAGTACGATTTCAGATTATTATGCTGTAGCAGATTTAAAAGAGGCAACCGAATTCTTAAATCATCCTATTCTGTCTAAACATCTTATTGAAATTTCAAAACTTTTATTGACTTTTAATAAAAAATCTGCCGAAGGAATTTTGGGCGATTTAGGCGCCAAAAAACTGCATTCTTCTATGAGTTTGTTTGTTTTGGTCGAAAATGCTCATCCTGTATTTCAGCAAGTTTTAGACACTTTTTTCTTTGGACATCTGGATCAGCTTACTTTAAATTTTACTCAAAACACTAGTGTTCTGCCAAACACAGTACTTTCTTAATATTCTTAGGACAAAAAAAGGGAATAGGTTTCTATCTATTCCCTTTTTAATGAATTAAAAAAAAACTTCTATACTTTTCTTTTCTACCTTAACTCAAGATCATACGCTTTTCATAGTAATCACAGAATTATAGATTTTCATTCTAAAACAGCAAAAACACTTTTAAGGTACTGCATGTGAGTTTGCTTTTCTTCAAAATAATACACAATTATTTTCCATTTATAATTATTGTATTTTTGGACTAGCAAATTATCTTCATTTATAAAAAAGAAACAGTCCACATGCTTCGACCTTGGCCTTTAGAAATTCAGTTAGACAAAAAATCAGATAAAGCCATTTATCTCCAAATTGCCGATGCCATAATTGAGGCTATCCAAACAGGAAAATTGGTTAGCGGAAATGCTTTGCCAGGAAGCAGACAATTGGCTGAATTATTAAAAGTAAACCGAAATACTGTTGTAGAAGCTTTGGATGTTTTAATTGCCGAAGGCTGGCTTGTAACAATTGACCGAAAAGGAACTTTTGTAACCGAATCACTTTCGCAAATTCATCATTCGACAGAAAATAAAAAAGAGCAAAATATTGCAATTGAAGAACCTAAAAGCTTTTTGGTTTTTGATGACGGACTTCCAGACAGCCGTCTTGCTCCAATGAACGATTTAGCAAGAGCATATCGAGAGTTGTTTAGCCGAAAATCGCGTTGGCAAATTATGGGTTACAGTAACGAATTGGGAAATTTAAATTTTAGAAAATCAATTGCTCAAATGCTCAATTTTAAGCGTGGCATGAGTATTTCTCATGATCAAATCTGCATTACGCGCGGAAGCCAAATGGCAATGTATCTTGCTTCTCATTGTATTTTAAAATCGGGCGATTTGGTTTTGGTCGAAAATCCTGGCTACAAACCTGCTTGGGAAGCTTTCGAGAATGCTGGCGCAACTTTACTTCCGGTAAATGTAGAATCGGACGGATTGGATATTGATCAAGTCGAAAAATATTTGCTGCATAAAAATATAAAAGCCATTTATGTTACGCCACATCATCAGTTTCCAACTACGGTTACTTTGTCTTTAAAAAAGCGTTTAAAACTGATTGAACTTTCGAATCAATATAATTTCACGATTATTGAAGATGATTATGATAATGAATTTCATTTTGGACAAAGACCAATACTTCCGATTTCTAGTTATTCGGGTTTGAAAAACTATATTTATATTGGCACTTTCAGCAAAATTGTTGCTCCAGCTTTACGTATAGGATATTTAGCCAGTTCGAATGAAAACATTCAGAAGATTGGAAATCATAGAAAAATAATCGACGTTCAAGGCGATAATATTATGGAAGAAGCAATTTTAAACCTCATCAATGAAGGCAAAATAAAGCGCCATCTAAAAAAAGCTAATTTGGTTTATAAAAGTAAAAGAGATTTTTTCGAAAGTTTATTAAATCAATATCTTCAAGGTAAAATCGTTTTTACAAAACCAGAAGGCGGACTTGCTTTTTGGATTGTTCCAAAAGCAGAAATTAATGTTTTGGAAATTTTTGAAAAACTAAAATCGCAAGGCATTCAAATCATGAGTTCTGATCGATTTAGTTTTGATGAAACCATCAAAGGTTTTCGTCTGGGCTATGCTTCTCTTTCTGAAAAACAAATGGAAGAAGGAATAAAGGCACTTGCAAAGCTTTTATAAAAATCCTAAAGGCATTAGCAAATCTATACTTTAGACGCAGATTTTACGGATTTGCTATCGCAAAGACGCGGAAAAAAACTGATTTTAAAAATCTGCGTGAATCTGCGTTTTCGCGATAGCGAATCTGTTTTATCTGCGTTCAATTAACTTAACAACAAGTTAATTACAGTTTTCCATTTCAATAATAGAAAAACCATTTTCCCGAACTTGATTTTCAACTTCAATTGGCGCTTTGTCTATGTGGCAGAAACGGCATTCTTTAGAAGATAATGTTTGTCCTTCCTCATTTACACTTTTCAGATATAATTTTCCGTATTCGTACACTTGTTCTGCATCGTTAACATTTTCGTCAACCAAAATATCAAAATGCATAATTTTTCCATCTTTGCGGGTTACATAGGTATCCCAAACTGCTATTTTCATTTTTTATAAGGTGCTAAGATTCTAAGTTATTAAGGTTCTAAGTTTTTTTTCTCTGCAAATTTATTTTGGATTTAAAAGTTTAAAACCATCCAGTTTTTTCATTTTTTGAAATGTACTGGTCCAGTATGATTTTATGGTTTAGATTTAATTTTGCAGTATGAAAAACGATATTATTTTTAATTTGATTAAAGTGCATCAACGCATTGAAAGTGCTTGCAGAATTGCTGGAAGAAATCCTGAAGATGTTCAGCTTTTATTGGCGACCAAAACTGTTCCAGCAGAGCAAATACGAATTGCAATCGAGGCTGGCGAGACTTTAATGGGGGAAAATAAAATGCAGGAATTGCGAGATAAAAATGATGTTTTGAAAAGTCTTCCTGTCGAACGTCATTTTATCGGACATCTTCAAACGAATAAAGTAAAAGATGTTTTGAAATATGTAACTTGTATTCAATCTCT
>NZ_DHEI01000120.1:35862-38184 GCF_002399805.1 Flavobacterium sp. UBA4854 | reverse complement strand
TACGAAGAAAGCAAATTCGGATTGGCGCCAGAAAATGTTTTGTCTTTCATTAAAAAAATAAAAACATACGAAACCTTAAATATTAAAGGTTTAATGAGTATCGGACTTTTGGATGTTGAAAAAGAAAAAATGATTCCGTCTTTACGACTTTTAAGAACCATAAGAGATGAAATATATTCTGAAGGAATTGAAGGTTTACAAGATTTGAAACTTTCTATGGGAATGTCTCAAGATTTAGAACTCGCCATTGCAGAAGGCTCTAATATGGTAAGAATTGGCACTTCAATCTTTGGAAACCGTTTTTTAGGAAAAGAAATCTGGAACGAAAACATTGCAGAATAAAACTTAATTTTGCAGCAAATTAAATGCAGATGAACCTGAATGATCTTACCGTAATTGATACTGAAAAAATTGCTTTAGACGATTTGTTTTTTAGTAATGAAAATAAAGCCGCTTTGCTTCAGATAATCAAGGAACATCAATATATTGAAGAATTAAAACAATACAATCTTAAAGTTGACAATAAGATTCTATTGCATGGAAGTTCTGGCTGCGGTAAAACGACAACAGCAAAAGCAATTGCCAATGCTTTAAATAAAAAGATAATTATTGTAAACCTCAGCACTGTGGTCGATTCTAGAATTGGCGAAACTTCTAAAAATCTAAAAGCTATTTTTGATAAGGCTATTCGCGAAAGAGCCGTATTATTTTTGGATGAATTTGACCAAATCGGAAAAAGCCGTGACAGCGATGATAAAGATGTTGGCGAAATGAGACGTTTGGTAAACACAATCATTCAGCTTTTTGATTATTTCCCTTCTGATAGTTTATTGATCTGTGCAACGAATCATTACGAAATAATAGATAGCGCATTACTGCGAAGATTTCAGCTTCGCTTAAAATATGAAATGCCTTCAGAAAAACAGCTGGATATTTATTACGATAAAATCGTAAGCACGTTTCCAGAACATTTCCAGAACATCCAAAGAAAATATTCTGTTTCTTATGCCGAAGCTTTAGATTACACCAATACTACAATGAAAAGGCAGATTATTGCTGCTTTAGATTCTAAATAAAAATGAGAAAACCCGCTGACACTACAGCGGGTTTTCGTTTGGCGGAGTTTTATATAATAGAATGAATAGTGTTCTTAATTTATAGTCCTCTTGTCAACCAACCTCTTTTGTTGGCTGTTGCAATGGCATAAGGTGCAATCCAGAATAAACTGAAAGTGTAGAAAACACTATAAGAATAAGCCCAGAAAGATTCTGCAAGCGTATATCTTTTTGCGTAAAATGCCATCGAAAATGTTGAGAACATTAATATAGCAACCAGAGTTGAACTAATGAATAATATTGGGTGAACTGCAATAAAGTAGAACATGAATAAAAAGAACGGATATGTCATTGCAATTTTAAAAAACTGATTTAAAAACAGCATTCTAGGTCCAAATTTCGATTCTTTTCTAAAATCCTTGAAAACATATTTTGCCATCATAAGATTTTCGCGAACATTACTTCTCGCCCATCTAATAAACATTTTGTATAATCCTTTGTATTCTTCTGGAACATTAGTTAATACCACTGCATTTCTTTGAAATTTCACTTCTAAACCTTGTTTCAAAATCATATTGGTAAGAGCACGATCTTCTCCAATATCTGATGGCTGCCCCATAAAAGTTTGGTTGATCCATTCTGGCAGACAGTTAAAAACTGCATCTCTTCTGTAAGCTGCCAAAGCTCCTGGCGTACATAACACAGAACCCAATTGGCTTTCTGCAGAACGTTGAAATTCGAAACTCATTACAAAACTTACGTTAAGCATTTTTGGTAAAATCGCTTTTTTATTGTTCAAAACCTGAACGTTTCCTGCAACTGCACCACATTTTTTATTTACCACAAATGGGCTAACTAAGTTTCTTAAAGTATCTTTTTTTACTATAGAATCACTATCTACAGTTACGAAGATTTCTCCTGTTCCTAATTTGAAACCTCTGTATAAAGCCTGACGTTTTCCTTGGTTTTTAGGCTGCTGAAAAATCGTAACACGATCTCCTAATTTTGCTTTTGCTTCTTGCATCCAGTACCAAGTATCATCTTTACTTCCATCGTCAATAGCAAGAAGCTGCAGTTTTTCTGCTGGATAATCGCTTTCTGCAAGACTTAATAAAGTGTCCCAAACTAGTTTTCCTTCATTGTATGCCGGAACGATAATCGTACAAGTTGGCAATAAATCATCTGATACTGATGGAATAGCTTTGTATCTTAAGTACAAATAAGAACTGTACAAGAAAACCCCTGTTTGGTAGAAAAATAAAAGTGT
>NZ_DHEI01000120.1:2588-35660 GCF_002399805.1 Flavobacterium sp. UBA4854 | reverse complement strand
GCCCCTGCAATTAGTAATAAGAAAGTAGCAATAAGAATCGCTAATCCAAAAGGACTTGTCGGTCTTTCTACATGCACTTTTTGTGATTTTTCGTTGGTTCTGAAAAAAGAACCGTTTAATGTTTTTTCGCTGATAGCTGAACTGCCGTTCGCATAAAATTGTTCTGAGATAATTGTTTCGCTTTTCATGCTTATACTCCTTTTTTAATTTTCTTAATTTGGCTTTTAGCAAAATCTTCTTCCTTTCAAAAACGGACACATTAGAGATTTTGACACTAACACAATTTACAAGCGGCATGCCAATACGATTTTAAACTGGTACAGAGCCATTTAGAAAAACAAGAACAAAAAAGAGTGTGTAATTATTTTACACTTTTTGGATACGGTATACACTAAAATCGTGATTTTGGGAATGAAATAAGTGAGATTCTAAAAGGTTTTACAGTATTTAGTTTCTTCTATTTGGTAAAGAAATATGAATCTCAAAAAGCAAGCATTTAAATAAAAAGCTGCAAAGAATTAATAAAACGCAATTATTAAATTAAAATTGCATTAGAGAAAGAAATCAATGATAATTTATTGCTTTTTTATTCTTTTAAAAAACATTCTTCATAAAAAAACTAGAAGTCTTACTTAAAAAAGTTAAATTTATCGAAACAAAACTTAACCCTAAATTAAGGAGAACAAAAAATGAATAAAGAGCATTATTATCTTTTATTGGCTGATGACGACGAAGATGACTGCCTTTTCTTTAAAGAAGCTCTCGATGAAATAACAGTCGGCACTACACTATCAATGGTACACGATGGTGTGCAATTGATGAATTATTTAAAAACTAATATTTCAAATCTTCCCGATGTTCTTTTTCTGGACTTAAATATGCCTAGAAAAAATGGTTTGGAATGTTTAGATGAAATTAAAAACGACGAAAAATTAAAAGCACTGCCAATTATTATTTTCTCTACTTCGTTAGACGGCGAAATAGTTGACAAATTATACCAAAAAGACGCTTCCTTTTATATTAGAAAACCAGGTGAATTTTCTAAACTTAAAAATGTAATAGAAAAAGCACTTACCATTGCATCCGAAAATAATTTTAAACAGCCCGAAAGAGCCAATTTCATATTGCAACCTTAATCTTCTCAGGAAATGAACCGCAAACACAAGGAACTTTATTTTCTTTCTCAAGAAGGTGAAATGGGGAATTTAATTCGTTCTGCAGATTGGAGCAAAACCTCTTTGGGAAATCCTGAAAATTGGCCACAAAGTTTAAAAACAATGACAGCAATGATCCTGGGCAATCCGTTTGGAATGTACATTGCTTGGGGGGAAAATTATACGCAATTGTATAATGATGCTTTTCGCCCTATTCTTGGCGTTTCTAAACATCCAGAAGCATTAGGCATAAGTTCACGGGAAACATTCAGCGAAATTTGGGATACTATAGGTCCTATGTTTGCAGATGTAATGAAAGGACATGCAGTAAGTTTTCCTGATTTTAAAGTTCCGCTGCATCGAAATGGCTACATAGAAGATTGCTATTTTGACTTTTCGTACAGTCCGATAAGAATCGAAGATGGTTCTATTGGCGGCATTTTGGTAACGGTTATAGAAACCACCGAAAAGAAAATTGTTGCAGATGCACTACAGGAAAGTAATGTGCGATTTGTCAATAATATTATGCAGGCGCCAGTAGCAATGTGCATTTTTAGAGGCGAAAATCATGTTGTTGAAATTGCCAACGACCAAATGTTGCAACTTTGGGATACAAAAGCCGAAAATATAATTAACAAACCTATTTTTGAAGTTCTGCCAGGATTGAAAAAACAAGGTTTTGATGAAATTCTTCACAGCGTTTTTAGAGACGGGAAAAAGATTACCACAGATGAACTTTTTGTCCAACTAAACCGAAACGGACAAACTGAAAATACCTATATTAATTTTGTTTATGAAGCTTTGCGCGAAAAAGATGGTACTATTTCTGGCATTGCAGCAATTGCAACAGAAGTTACTGCTCAGGTTTTGGCACGTTCAAGAGTTGAAGAAAGCGAACAAAAAATAAGACAGCTGGTAGAAAATGCACCTTTTCCGATTGCGGTTTATGTAGGAAAAGAAATGCGCATTGAACTAGCAAATGAATCTATTATAAAAATTTGGGGTAAAGGCCCAGATGTAATCGGAAAAACATATCGAGAAATTCTTCCAGAACTAAAAAATCAATCGGTTTTTGAACAAGTAGAATCGGTTTTTGAAACTGGCCTGTCTTTTCATTCTAGAAATTCGCGTATCGATATTGTCATCGATGATAAGTTGCAATCTTTTTATTTCAATTACAGTTTTACGCCTTTATACGATTTAAATGGTAAAATTTATGGCGTAATGAATACCGCTGTAGAAATTACAGATTTGTATATAGCCAAACAAAAAATAGAAGAAAGCGATAAAAGGTTTCGTAATACAGTAAGACAAGCACCCGTTGGTATTACTATTTTACGTGGCCCTGAATATGTGGTCGAAATGGCTAACGAAGCTTATCTCAAAATTGTTGATCGAACAGAAGAATCTTTTGTTGGAAGACCTTTGTATGAGTCGCTTCCAGAAGTAAAAGAAACTGTTAGCGCTTTACTAGACAATGTTTTGAATACTGGAGTTCCGTTTCACGGAATTGAAGTTCCTGTACCTTTAAACCGATATGGCAAAATCGAAACTTCTTATTTTGATTTTCTTTATCATCCGCTGAAAGAAGAAAACGGAACAATTTCAGGAATTTTGGTAACCGTTACCGAAGTAAGCGAAAAAGTTGAAGCTAGAAAAAAAATCGAACTTAACGAAGATCGTCTTAAAATTGTTGTTGAAGCCAGCGAATTGGGAACTTGGGAACTTAATGTAAAAACAGTACATCTCACCTATTCTGAAAGATATCTGGAAATTATTCACGGCTATACCGAAGAATCTTTGCTAACTCATCAAGAATTATTGGCGCATCTTCATCCTGATGATGTGCATGTTAGAAATGAAGGATTTAAAGAAGCTTTAAAATCAGGTTTTTTAAATTACGAAGCTCGTGTAATTTGGAAAGATCAATCGATTCATTGGGTTGAGGCAAAAGGAAAAGTTTTTTATGATGAAAATAATGATCCATCAAAATTAATAGGAACTATTCGGGACATTACCGAAGAAAAAAAATACAACCAGAAAATAGAAGAAAGCGAAAAGAAACTGCGAAATCTTATTATGCAATCGCCTGTTCCAAAAGCCATTTTGCGCGGAAATGATTTTGTGATCGAAATGGCCAATTTTGTGCTTTTGAATAATATTTGGAAAAAAGAAGAAAGTGAAGTTCAAGGAAAAAAACTATTAGAGATATTCCCGGAACTTAACAATCAGAAATACGCACAGTTACTAAAACAAGTTTACGAATCTGGAAATGTCTATTCTGAATCTGAATCTTTGCTTTTTATTGATAATGAAAACGGCGGTGATCAATACTATGTAGATTTTGAATTTGCACCACTCCGCGAAAGCGATAATTCGATTTCTGGAATTAGAATGACGCTTATTGATGTTACCGAAAAAGTCGAAGCCAGAAAAAAAATTGAAGAAAGCGAGAAAAGATTCCGTTTACTTACAGAAAGCATTCCGCAGTTAATCTGGGAAACTGATGCTGAAGGAAAAGCTCTTTTCACCTCTGGGAAATGGCTAGAATATACCGGAGTCGAACCTGGAATTGAAGGTTCTTGGCAAAAAATGATTCATCCAGATGATTTTGAAGAAAATGTAAAAATCTGGCAACATGCACTCGCAACCGGCGAAATGTATCGCTGCGATGTGAGAATGCGTAGAAAAGATGGATCTTACAGATGGCATACCGTTATTGGAGAACCTGTTTTTGGACTCGACAATAAAATCATAAAATGGGTCGGCGCTTTTACCGATATTCATACCGAAAAAGCTTTTACTCATGAACTTGAACAACAAGTTACAGCGAGAACTAGAGAGCTAATTCAGATTAACGAATCGCTTCGAAAAAGTGAAGAGCGTTATCATTTGATGGTCGAAGAAGTTCAAGAATATTCCATTCTATACTTAAATTCAAAAGGTATTGTAGAAAATTGGAATGTTGGAGCCGAAAAGATTAAAGGCTATAAAGCAGACGAAATTATCGGAAAATATTTTGGTGTCTTTTATACTGCCGAAGATCAAAAACATAAATTGCCTGAAGAACTTTTAGAATTGGCAAGAGAAAAAGGAAAAGTAATTCACGAAGGCTGGCGTGCACGCAAAAACGGAAGTTTATTTTGGGCAAGCGTAGTTATTACCGCGGTTCATAATAAAAAAGGCGATGTTATTGGTTTTTCTAAAGTAACGCATGATTTAACCGAAAGAAAAAAAGCTGATGATAAATTAAAAATGAACGCACTAGAACTAGAGCAAAAAAACAATGAACTAGAAGAAATGAACAAAGAGCTTCAGTCATTTGCTTATATTTCGAGTCATGATTTGCAGGAACCACTTCGAAAAATACAGACTTTTGCTTCGCAGATTATTGATAAAGAATCTGAAAATTTATCAGAAAACGGAAAAGATAAATTTAAACGAATGCAAAATGCTGCACAGCGAATGCAGACTTTAATTAATGATTTATTGGCCTATTCTAGAACAAATAGTCAAGAACGAGTTTTTATAAAAACAGACCTCAGCCAAATTATTAGAGAAGTAAAAGAAGATTTAACCGAAGAATTAGAACAAAAAAGCGCCATAATTGAAATCGGACATACTTCTGAAGTTGATATTATTCCGTTCCAGTTTAAACAATTGCTTTATAATTTGATTAGTAATTCGCTAAAATTTTCAAATCCTGATATTCCGATTATAATTAGAATCACAAGCAAAATAGCATTAGGCCAAGATCTAGGGGAAGAAAAACTGATTGAAGCAAAAAAATATTGCCATATAGAAGTTTCGGATAACGGAATTGGTTTTGAAGCCCAATACAACAAAAAGATATTCGAAGTATTTCAGCGTCTACATGGCAGAGATCGCTACAATGGCACCGGAATCGGACTCGCAATTGTGAAAAAAATTGTAGAAAACCACAACGGAGTCATTACTGCTTCTGGCATTCACAACGAAGGAGCTTCTTTTGATATTTACATTCCTGTAAATTAAATTTATTTCATAAAAAAAGGAAACTTCAATTAAGGAGTTTCCTTTTTCCATTTCAAAACGAATTGAAATTATCTCAAAACAAATTCTTATCTAGTATAAACAGTAATTACACCAGTTGTTTTATCTTTAATTTTAAGCTCTTTGTTAGTAAGGTTCATGATATCACTAGTTGAACTAATGTTTCCAACCGTAATAGTCAAATCGTTATGAGATCTTACATAAGTACCAGTAGTTTCTGTAAGAGCACAATCAGAACCGTTATAATCACCAATAACCGCTGCGTTACTTAATCTTAGATCCAAATAATCTTTATTACATCCTGCTGCATTCTGAGGTGCATCAATTAACACTTCTTTTCCATCAACAATTGTCCCAGTTTGGCTTAGACTATACTTCCCTTGAAGTGGAATTATTGTTTCTCCATCATTATCGTCATTACTACAAGAAGTAACGAACATTCCCGCGCCTAAGGCTAATACGAATAATATGTTTCTATTTTTCATGTTTGTTTGTTTGTTTTTTATTAATTTAATTCAATAATGCTAAATTAAAAGTAAAAACCTACAAAAAATTTCATGATTTTAGGAATATATTACATAAATCGCATTTTTTAAACAATGCTCACTTTTCTATTACACTGACTAATAATTAATGTATTTTAGATAAATATTAACAACCTATTAATTTATAAAATGAAAAAACTATTACTATTTAGCGTTTTTGCTCTATTAAGTTTTGCAACGTACTCGTGCACTGCGGATGATAGTCAAACAAGCGAATCTAAAACAGAAATCAAAAAAAATACTTTGTCTGTGGATAATGCAAAAGCAAATATAGGACCGGATGATGATCCTATTACTGTGCCTCCACCACCTAAAAAACCTTAAATTACAGTTGTCTAACCTAAATTTATTTAAAATTGAAAAAACTACTTTTATTCAGTGGTATTGTATTGTTAAGTTTTGCAACTCATTCTTGCACTGCTGATGACACAGAAACAACAAGCGCAAAAACTAAAGTTGCAAAAGAAAAACCTATAACAGAAGCCCAAGCAGATGGTCCTGGCGATGGCACTATTCCGCCGCCTCCGCCGCCACCAGAAGATAATTAATTTTATAATGCAATTTTAAAGGAAGTACCTAGAATGTACTTCCTTTCTTTTTTTATTACTTGCATCTTGGTCTATTTGATAGATACTTATCAATCATACGCTGTGTAATTGGTTTCAAGAATCTCTGTGTGTTTTCTGGATAAGGAGCAAATTGATTATAGCATTCTACAGAATTTCCAATCTTAATATACCAAACCTTTGCCCTACCATTATCATCAAAAAACTTAGTGGTATCACATACTTCAATCTTTTTTAAATTAAAATATCTAGCATCATAGTAAGTATCACAATAGCTATCCTCAGATCTTGTTATTTTTTCATAATGATTGTTTGTCCATTGCATGCAATCTTTTTGTGACATGCTTAAGTAAATGATTATACTTAATACAACAAGAAAAGCTGCAATTACAAAATATTTTTTTATTCCAGATTTTCCCACATCTTTCCCTCCAATCTTAATGGGAGTTGAAATATCTGATATCCCTATTGGAGTTGTTTCCCATCTCTTATTTTCACCTTGTTCTACTTCTTCCGCCTTATTTTGCTTTACTTCTTCATTTTTATCTTTTTCTACCTCATCATTTTTTAAACTAGGAGAATTTTCGATTTCTATCTCATCAATTAAAGCGTTAGAAAAAGTTTCATTTTCAGAAGTTCCAGTATCCCTTAACACTTCAATTAATCTTTTTTCGTCCTCATCAAGTTGTTTTCTATACTCGTTAAAAGGTCTTGGTCGAAGATCTACCAATATTGCAGCCAGTTGAATAGTGTCTTCAGCGGGATTCTCTGTTTTACCTAAAAGAAAACGCTTAACTGCTTCTAATTTATTCAGTTCATCTTCTCCAAACTGATTTTTCTTATCCTTATCAAATGGAAAATCAAAAAAAGATTTAAAAGCAATTAAGTCATCTTTATTACTATTTGCATCAAATCTTTTGACGCACAAATTTCTAAGATTTGCTGATGTTGGAGAATTCAGATTATTAGAATATTCTCCATTTTTTTCTTCTTCATATTTAGCTTTAATAGCTTTTTTATAATCTTCAAAAGTAATGGTTGGCATAGGCATTTGAACTTTTTAAAACTTTATCTAAAGTACTTTACTCAACTTTTTGTGACTTTCTGGAACTTCTTCTGACTTTCAAGAAAAACATTCGACTTTCCTGACTTTCTGGTCAATACAGGCTCAAAACTGTTGTTAATTTGCCTCAACAAAATTAGTTATCGCTTTGATCTGCAGGTCAAAAGCAAATGTACAAAACTAGTTCATGTACCAAGTGTGGAAAACCGTAAGACGGATTTTATTCCGGGAAGTATAGATGAAAATCTTACTGTTCTACACACTTCACTTCCCAAACAAAATTTGGTATTGCCATTTAAAACCAACCTGGAAAAAGATTTCAGGAAGCAATACCCCTTGTTCAACTTTTAAATTTTAAAAAAATGAAAACATTATACTTATGGGGAGCGTGCGCGCTATTGTCAACTACATTATTCTCTTGCTCTGCTGATGAATTAGAATCTTCAGAACAAAAAACTGAAATAAAAAAAGAAATTCCGACAGAGGGACAAGCAAGTGAGCCCGATGGCCCAGGTGATGATCAAACTAATATTACACCACCAAAAAAATAACAAATAAAATTTGTTGTTTTCAATAAATTGCTAAATTCGGGGAAAGTACGATTTATGTTACGATCCCCGTTTTTTTGTTTCTTTATTTTTCTCCTTTTCATTTCTTGTGAGGAGAAAACAAGCACATTAATTAAACCTGAGAAATCAAAAAAAGAGGCAAAACTTCTACAAGAAAAAGCGACAGATCAGTTTCTAAAGAGCAACTACAACAATGCTTTTTATCTTTTTAATAAATCAAAAATTGCTTTTGAATTTTATAAAGACAGTACAAATATTGTTTACAATTTAATTCGGATGGCAAACATCCAACAAATAAATGGCGATTATTATGGGAGCAAAGAAACCTTAACAGAAGCACTACCTTATTCAAAAATTAACAATAGCTATATGTCTGCAATCAATAATTCCTTTGGAATTGCCGATAAAGAACTTTCTATTTACGATGATGCTATTTTTTACTACAATCAGGCTATAAAAGTTTCGCAAGAGCAAATCGACAAACAATCTCCTCTCAACAATATTGCTGTTGTTTATATTAAACAGAAAAAATATGATAAGGCTATTAAAATTCTAGAAGGAATTTTAGAAACAAAAGCATTCGATAATTTTATAAAAAGTAAAGCAAGAGTAATCGATAATCTTGGATTTGCTTATTATAAAAAAGGCTTAAATGAAAAAGGGCTTGTACTAATGAATGAAAGTCTGGAATTAAGAAAAAAGAATGACGATGTATATGGAAGCATAGAAAGTTATCTTCATCTCGCAGAATTTTATTCTCAAACTGATGTTCAAAAATCAAATGAAAAAGCAAAAAAAGCTTATAAAATTGCGACTCAACTCAATAGTGTCGATGAACGTTTAAAAGCACTCACCTTTCTAATTTCTAATGGATCTGAAGTAAAATATGGCAAAAAGTATATTGCAATAAATGACAGCATCATAAAGGTTAGAAACAATTTTAAAAATAAATTTGCCAAAATTAAATACGATTCTAAAAAGGAGAAAGACGAAAACCAAATACTGCGATTAGAGAAAGCCGAAACTTCTCTTGCACTGCAAAAAGCACAGTATCAGAAGATCTTTTTTATAATTGGCATTACATCGCTTTTTCTCTTATTGCTTTATTTGAGAAAGTTTTATGAGAACCGCAATCGAATTGAAAAAATAAAAACAGCCTACGACACAGAAACCAGAATTGCCAAAGATATTCATGATGAGCTGGCAAATGATGTTTTCAACACCATTACTTTTACACAAACTCAGTCTCTAGAAAATGAAAGCATTAAAGAAACTCTAATTCAAAAACTAGATCATATTTATTCGCGAGTTAGAGGAATTTCTAGAGAAAATAATAGCATAGACATTAAAACAAATTATGCGCTCAATTTAAAAGAAATGCTTTCTACCTACAATAATGAACGTACAAACATTATCATTAACAACATTGAAAAAGTAAATTGGGATTTAATCGACGAAATTAAAAAAGTTACCATTTATAGAGTTTTGCAAGAATTAATGGTAAATATGAAAAAGCATAGTCAAGCTTCATTGGTTGTTGTAAAGTTTGACAGTAACGGAAAAACAGTTTTTATAGACTATACAGATAACGGTAAAGGTTGCGAAAAATCAAAAATTGTAAAAAATGGTTTGCAAAATATGGAAAACCGTATTTTGTCTAGCAAAGGAACTATTACTTTTGACACTGAACCTGATAAAGGTTTTAAAGTAAAAATAACAATGCCTAAATAAAACCTATGTTTAAAAAAGTAATTATTGCCGAAGATTTTGAAGAATTCAATTTAGCTGTAAAACAAACTTTGAGTGATTTCGACATTGCCAATTTTCAACATGCAAAATATTGCGATGATGCTTTACTAAAAATAAGAAAAGCCATTCAGGATAATGAACCATACGATTTATTAATTAGTGATCTTTCGTTTAAAAAAGATCATCGCGAAGTAAAAATCGGCAGTGGTGACGAATTGATTCAAAAAGTTCGAGAATTGCAGCCTAACATTAAAATTATCGCTTACTCTGTTGAAGATAAAAGTGTTCGTATAAAATCTCTTTTCGAGGATTCTGAAATTAATGCTTTTGTACTAAAAGGCAGAAATAGTATCGAAGATCTCAAAAAAGCTATAAACATAATTTCGGCTTCTGATCAAAAATTTATTTCGCCCGAAGTTGCTTCTGCGCTACAAGAAAAAGGCAACTACGAAATAGATGATATTGATATTAGAATTCTAAAATATTTGTCTGATGGAACATCACAGGATGAGATTATAGAAATTTTTAAAAACAGCGATACAAAACCACATAGCAAAAGTGCTATGGAAAAAAGATTAGCAAAACTAAAAGACTTTTTTAAAGCAAATAATACAGTTCATCTTGTTTCGATTACAAAAGATATGGGAATAATTTAAATTTCTTTTTCTTTAATTATAAAGCTCCTTTGGGAGCTTTTTTTTATTTCCAAAATTTAAATTTTAAGGATTATGGATTTCCGTAAAATACTGGTTTTGTTTGGTTTTACTTTTGAATAGTAATCAATTTAAAATTAAAAACATGAAAAAATTAGCTATTTTATTTAGCTTATTCTTCTTAGTCTTAGGAGGAAGTATTGAAGCTCAAAGTGGTCATTACAAAGGCGGAAAAGGTAGTTCTCATAAAGGCGGGAAGTACAAAAACTCAAGCACTAATAATCACTACAAAAAAAGAAAATAATTATTTCTGACTTCGATTGACATTAAAATTAAGGATTGGTCGAGAGAAGTTTCAACAGTCAGAGAATTTTTAATCAACTAAACCTAAAAACTATGGGCTTTCGATTTCAAAAAAGAATCAAACTTGGAGGCGGTCTCGGATTAAATGTAAGTAAATCTGGAATCTCGCCAAGTTTTAGAACGAAAATGGGGACTTTTAACAAAAATGGATATTCTACTAAAACAGGCATTCCTGGAGTACGATACCAAAATAACGGATGCCTTGTCCTATTTGTCTTCACAGGACTTCTCGCATTTTTAATCTATAACCTTAAATTTTAATTATTATGGGATATCGAAAAGGATATTACAGAAAAGACGGAACGTACGTTCAAGGACATTATGCCAATAACAGATCCAAATTTTCAAACAAAAATAACGGATGTATGTTTTTAGTTTTGGTTTTTATTGCCTTCAGTTCAATAATTTCTTGTTCAGATTCAGGAGATTCAACAGAGATAACCTCTGGTTCTAGTTCAGGATCCAGCTCAAATTCAAGTTCAAACTGCCCTACTAAAACCTGCGGTGATTTTAAAAGTCAAGCCGATGCTCAAAAAACTTTTGAAAGCAACAAAAAATGCTACAAAAATTTGGATGGAGATGGAAATGGAAAAGCTTGCGAACATTTAAAATAACTAAACAAAAAAACATGATAACACTAGAACTAAAAAGTCACTTTTTGAGATTATATCAAATGGCATTATCTGATGATCAATTTGATGTATTAGAACTTCAAATGCTGTATCATTTTGCAGACGAAAGAGGAATTCCAAAAGAAGAACTTGACAAGCTTTTTCTAAACCCAGTCCATACCGAATTTATTGTTCCAGAAACTTTAAATACCAAAATTGAGTATTTATACGATCTCACTAGAATTATTTGGGCAGATGGGAAAATTACAGATGATGAATTAAATATGTTGAGAAAATACTGTCGAAAATTTGATTTTCTGGAGGAAAACATTAATGATTTATCGGAGTACTTCATTGACTGCGTACAGAAAAATATTGGAAAAGAAGAAATTATTAGTCAATTAAACACTTAAATTATGAAACCACTAACACATTTATTTAGTTTAAAAAAATCTGAGAATTCTTCCTTCAAAGTTTTGGAAGAAAATGAAGAAGACAGAGAACAAATTAGAATTACATATTATCAGAGCGGTTTTGCCGCTTCTGTAAAAGCTACAGGAAAACCAATTGTTTTAAAGGCATGCCTACAAAATTTATATATGAGTTTTGAAGATCAGTGCCGAAAACAAAAAATGGAACAAGATAGACTAAAACAACCATACAGAGAAGAACAGGAAAAAAACAGAACAGAGCTTAAAAAATCCGAAGCTGCTATTGGCATTTTTGAGAAAAAAGAACAAGACATAACTGAAAGTATTGATCAGATAAAAAGTGAAATTATTGAAGTAAAACGTAATCCTGATAAATACGGAATTGAAGAAGGAAAGGGGCTTAAAGCACAATTTTATATTGGACTTATCCTTCTTTTGCCTATCACATTATATGTTTTGGTCTTTTATATTTCGGCTTCTTATTCTGCATTTTTCAAAGAATTTTCAAATGATAGCTTAACTGCTGCGATTTTCGATGCAGATGCTTTTACAAATGCATTTAAAGCAAGCTGGCTAGAAGGGGTTTTAGTTACCACAATTCCGTTTGTCTTTATGGGGTTGGGATATGTAATTCATATGGTTCAAAAAGGAAAAGGGATAAAAAATATATTGAGACTTGTTTCACTTTTTGCTATTACCTTTTTATTCGATTCTCTTTTGGCTTATATCATTGAGAAAAAGATCTACGAATTTAACAAGACAACAGAATCATCTCCATATAATTTAAATATTGCTTTGGGCGAACCTGAATTCTGGATGATCATTTTTGCTGGCTTTGTAGTTTACATTATCTGGGGACTTGTCTTTGATTTTGTAATGAAAGAATTTGAAAATATTGATAAAATCAGAGCTTTTATAAGAGGTAGAAAAGAAAACTTACTTAATCTAGAAAAACTTAAAGCAGATAACTTAAATAAAATCAATGGTTTTAAAGAACAAGTTGTCGCTATAAACGGAAAAATATCCGAATTGCAGTCTAAAATTGATGGTTTCGTATTTCCTGTAAAAGAATATCTTCATTATCACCATCAATATAAAGAAGGCTGGTTTCAGGCAATTGGCACCGAGTTAGCCTTACCCTACAAAGAAAAGGAAGAACTCTTGCAAAGCTGCGAACTTTACTCTGAGGAACATTTGAGAAAATTAAATTTAATTGATCCTGACTTTCAACATTTAGTATATTCTAAAAATTAATAACTATGAAAAATACTTTACATAAATCACTTCTATTCTTATTATTAATTTTAGTTTTTTCATGCAAAGAAGAAACTAAAAAAGAAGAAAAAGAAACCACTATTAAAACGTCTGTTTCAGAAAATTATAATATTAGCATACTTGTTGATTTATCTGATCGAATAAGCCTTAAAAAAAATCCAAATCCTTCAATGGAAATATATCAACGAGACTTAGGATATATTAAATCGATTTCTGAGGCTTTCACTGAGCATTTAAAATCAAAAAGAATGAGACAGATTGACGATAAAATGCAATTATTTTTTAATCCCGAACCTGAGAATGCTGAAATTAATTCCATTTCGAAAGACTTGAGAATTATTGTTACGAAAGACAACGCTTCAAAAGAGTTACTTAATTCTATTAATGACAACTATTCCTCAAAAACTACTGTTATTTATGAATCGGCAATTAAAGATGATAAATACATTGGCTCAGATATTTGGAATTTTTTCGACAGCAAAGTAAAAGACCAATGTATTGACAAGAACTTCAGAAACATCTTAGTTATTTTAACCGATGGATATATGTTTTATGAAGGAACCCAAATCAAAGACGGTAATTTATCCAGTTATTTAACACCTCAACTTATTAAACAAAATGGCTTAAATACAAATGGTTGGGAGAAAAAATTTGAAAAAGGAAACTTTGGTTTCATTAAAATTAATGCCGACTTATCTGATCTTGATGTCTTAGTTTTAGGAATAAATCCAAGCAAAAATAATCCTTTCGAAGAAAAAATAATAAAAGCTTATTGGACTAAATGGCTTTCTGAAATGAAAATAAAACATTTCGAAATTAAAAATGCCGACTTACCTTCTAATACGGATAAAATCATTAAAGATTTTATTTTAAAAAAAGAATAAAACATCAAATCAATATGCTTTAAAGAGGAACTTCATTGTCCTCTTTTTTATGTTTAAATCCATCTCTAAGAAAACTTCTCTTTAAAATCTTTACTATTACGGATTTCCATAAAATACTGACTCTGTTTGGTTTTACTTTTGAATTACAAATCAATTTAATACTAATTAAAACTAAAAAATTATGGAATACAAAGTAGTACCATTCGTTGCATCAATCGATCCAAAAAAAGGAAATTCAAATCATGTTGCCGAGCAACTTGAAAACCTGATAAAAAATTTCACAAATCAAGGCTGGGAATATGTACGTTTGGAAAGCGTATCAACATTTGTTCATCCTGATAGTGGATGTTTTGGATTAGGTGCTAAACCAGGCTACACAACAAATAGTCAAATGGTTGTTTTTCAGAAAAAATGAAAACTTTAGTATTATCAATTATTAGGTGCTACTGGCTTTTAATTCCTCAATCTAAAAGAAGAAAGTGCATTTTTAGAAAATCTTGTTCAAATTATGTCTTTGAAATAACTCAAAAAGAAGGATTCATAAAAGGTTTAAAAGCATTTCATTTTCGATATAAAAACTGCAGAGGAAATTTTTCAATTTTTCATAATCCAATAGATAACAAAATTCAAATGGTTCTTCCTTCTCTACTAATAATTGACAAAGAGGAAATAGCTGATAGACTAATTGACTAAATTAAAAACATGAGTCCAAAAAGTCCTTTGGAGGATTATATCAAATAGTGTTATCCAATGAGATTCTATTGCTTCATAAAACAGAAGTAAATCCCGTAGAAGTACTCACTTTAAAAAATATAATTCTAAGTAGATTTATCGCAACTAACTAAATACCACATTGCCTATGCAAAAAAACTACTCTCTTCTATTTTTATTACTTTTTATCTTTTCTTGCAAAAAAGCTGATGCTCCGCCTCCACTGCCGCAAGTAAATTCATTTTACAAAAGTTCTCTTACAGCAGACGACCGCAAAACTATTACTGCAGAAGAAGCCAAAACGTATCATGTAAATACTGCATTTAAATACGAATACAGAACTGGACATCCGGGACATTATAAGTACAACTATCATGTAAAAGGAGTAAACATTAATGGCGATTCTGTTTTTGGAAACATTAATACAGAAGGAAAATATGGTGCTGGAATTTTAATAACAGATAGTATACCTGAGCTAGAAATTTCTACAGAATGGATTTCTCACGGAAAACTAAAAGCTCTGGATAAAAAAGGAAACGAATACAATCTAATTGTCAAATAAACTAATGAAATATACTTTACTCTTACTTTTTGTTTTTTGCACTTCTTTTTCTCCTATAGAAACAAACGTTTTTATTTGTGGTTCTAGTGGTGCAAAAAAGTATCATTATAAAGAAAATTGCCGCGGTTTAAGCTCCTGTAGTCATGGAGTTGTAAAAACATCTCTTAAACAAGCTCAAGGTTTAGGATTGACACTTTGCGGATGGGAAGATTAAAAAACTTCCCATTCGCACACTTTAACCATTTGATAATAATCACTTTACAATAAATTCACATTAGTTTTATTAATTTGATATAAAACTAATCGTTATGAAACTTTTTAATCTAAAATTTCTAGTATCATTCAAAGAATGGCTTTTCTTGAGAGCAATGCAATCTTCTTTCCTACATTAATAAACAACTTAATTATAAAGGAAAATACGATTGAATGAATAAAGTCGAAAGCTCATTTCTGAATAAAAACCAATTTGGTGAAGATTTCTTGTGGGGTGTCTCAACTGCCGCTTTCCAAATTGAAGGTGCGCATGATTCGGACGGAAAAGGTTCTTCTATCTGGGATGTTTTTACTTCTCAAAAAGGAAAAATTAAAAACGGTCATCATGCCATAACCGCCTGCGATTTCTACAACTCTTATCAGGACGATATTAATCTAATTAAGGAACTTAATATTCCTAATTTTAGATTTTCTATCAGCTGGCCCAGAATTATGCCAACTGGTGTTCATCCTGTCAATCAAGCGGGAATCGATTATTACAACAAAATCATAGATTCGTTACTGGCTTCTGGAATCGAACCTTGGATAACTCTTTATCACTGGGATTTACCACATGATCTGGAAGTAAAAGGAGGTTGGACAAACCGAGAATCTGTTTCGTGGTTTAAAGATTATGTCGAAGTCTGTGTACAGTATTTTGGCGATCGTGTCAAAAACTGGATGGTCATTAACGAACCTTCCGTATTTACGGGAGCAGGTTATTTTTTAGGTATTCACGCGCCAGGCAAAAAAGGAATTACAAATTACCTAAAAGCCATGCATCATGTTACTTTGGCAACTGCAGCTGGAGCTAAAATAATTCGAGAGCGAATTTCGGATTCTAATATCGGAACTACATTTTCGTGCACGCATATCGAACCTGCAACAGAAAACTCAAAAGATGTCGAAGCTGCTAAACGCGTAGATACTTTATTAAACCGAACTTTTATAGAACCTATTTTAGGATTAGGTTATCCGCAGAAAGATCTTCCAGTTCTTAAAAAACTCAATAATTACATTTTAGAAGACGATTTAAATAATCTCGATTTCGATTTTGATTTTATTGGTTTGCAATGTTATACTCGTGAAGTTGTAAAATCGGCTATGCTGATTCCGTATATTGGTGCAGAATTAGTAAGTGCCGAAAAACGAAATGTAATTTCTACCGATATGGGTTGGGAAGTTTATCCGCCAGCAATGTATCATATTCTTAAAAAGTTTAATGAATATGACGGAATCAGAAAAATCATTGTAACTGAAAATGGCGCCGCTTTTCCGGATACTGTAAAAAATGGAAAAGTTCATGATATAAAACGGACACACTACATTCAGGATCATTTAGAACAGATTTTAAAAGCCAAACAAGACGGTTTAAATGTCGATGGTTATTTTGTCTGGACTCTAACCGATAATTTTGAATGGGCTGAAGGATATAATGCCCGCTTTGGGTTGATTCATGTCGATTTTGAAACACAAAAACGTACTATTAAAAATTCAGGATTGTGGTTTAAAGACTTTTTATCTTAAAACCTATTCTCAAAAAATAGAAAAAACCTTTCGTATTAATTGCGAAAGGCTTTTTTATTTGGGATAAGATTATCTTTTAACGAAATCTATATTTATAATTCTGTTTTAAAATTCCAACATGAATCTTTCCATTGGTTTTTAAATGAGTCGTCATCATGATATATTTTTCTTCGGGATATTTCACCTCAAAATTAAAGGTTGTATCTCTTACTTTCACTTGAAGCAAATGTTTTCCTTCACTAGAGGTCGATAGTCCAACTGTTTCGTAAGTTGGCAATGCCTCTGTTGCTTTTAAATTAATATCTTGAACTTTCTCTTTATCCAGAAATACTTCTAGTTTTAAATTGTCCAATTTCATATCGGTTGGCTGTTCAAATGAGACAACATATTTTTTACAGCTTACGGTGCATAAAACGATTAATAGTAAGAGAAGCTTTTTCATAAATAATGTTTTTAACTGATACTAATAGATTCAAAATCTATTTTTAATTTTATAAATATAGATAATTTTATTGCAATTCGATTGCTTAGAAAAGCAAGTTTTTCGGTCTTTGCAACTAGTTTTTATTCCATTAAAAAAGGTCAAAAAAAATACACTTTTTTAGCTAAAAAAAGTGCTATTTCATTGATTTTTATTAGGTTTAACGGGATTTTTTTCTTATCTTTATAGTGTAAATAACAGTAAATATATGCCGAAAAACAGACTTTTTAACTACCAAAATTACACTTCAAAAAACCATTCTTTTTCCCGCTTTACGCATTTTATTTTTCAAAATGCTTTTTCGTTTCATTTCGAAACGATTTTTTCTAATCTTTTTTCTGCACCAAGTATATGCAGGCCGAAGAAACTAGAGCAACTGCTCCAACCGCAATCGTAATTATTTTGCGAGGATATATTTTCTGAGCCAATTTTTTAGAAAATAGATTCCTAAAATTCCATAAAAGATTTCCTTTTTGAGGAACTTCTTTCGACTCTTCATGTTCATTTTTCACCAAAACCTTTTCTTCTATGCCATTATTATCGATTTCGCCCGTTACATTCTTAACGACACTTTTAGTTTGTTTTGCTTCTTCAATTCTACATTTTTCATTGAACTTTTTAAAAGGGCGTGGCTGAAAATCGACTATTACAGCGGCAAGATTTATCGCATCAATATTTGACGGATCTGTTTCTCCCTTAAAGAAAGTTTCAATAGGCCTAAACTTATCTTTCTGATCCTTAAACTTATTCTTTTGAGTATGATCAAAATCTAAGCACAATAAATTCCTAAAAACATTCAAATCGTCTTGCGTTGGTTTATCTTCAAAAATAAGCCAACACAAATCGCGGAGTTTTCCGCGCGAAGGGTTGTATAAAAAATCAAAATATTCGCCCTCTTTTTCGATCTCATATTTAATTTTAATCGCCTTTTTATATGCTTCTAATGTATTATTCATCTTGCCTCTTTTAGGAACTTCTTTTGACTTTCTATTTTCATTTTTTAACTAAAACTTTTTATATGCCTTTATTTTCGAATTCTAGATTTAAATGCTTTTTCAGCACTTTCAATTTCTGTTCCAATTTCTATATTTTTTCTATATTTTTTTTTGCCGTTCAAACCAACTTTTGAACAAGTTATTGCATCTATTATAATATAGAGATTCGATTAAAATTAAATAATAATTAACCCAAAAAAGGCCTTCTATTTTGGTTTTATTGGGAATTCTCGGGAATCTCAGGAAAACGCAGGAATTCCGGGAATCCCTTGTCAACAGTGATCTAAAAGTGCCTTTACTTTGCATCAGAAATTAGTTCAAGTTTTGTCTGCAGACTAAAACAAAAATATAAAACTAGTTCTAATTAACATTGTGGAAAACCGTAAGACCGAGTTTATTCGGGAAGTATAAATTACGTCTTACAGGTCTACACGATCTACTTCCCAAAACCAATTTTGGTATCGCATTCCAAGATCTGGATCAACTCCGGACAGCCATACCTATGTCTAATTTCTAAAATAAACTAAAATGAAAAAACTAATACTATTTATCGCTTTTGCGCTATTGTTCACGATATTTTCTTGCACTCCTGATGAGTATGAGACACAACCAAAAAAGAAAATTGAAAAAGTTGGCACACCGTCAGCAGAGTATAATGAGGGTCCTGGTGATAAAGGAAATGGAAATCCGCCACCACCAGGTCCATAATAAAAAAAAGTTTTTAGTATCTAATTAATTACTATTTTCGGGGAAAGTAAATTTAAATGTTACGATCCCCGTTTTTTTATTGTATTATTTTGCTTTTGCTTTTTTCCTGCGAAGAAAAAAAGCCTGTTAATCCTGATAATGAATCTATTCGGAAAGAGGCACTCTTTTTACGAAACAAAGCCATTGAAAGTTTTGACAAACAAGATTTTAATACTTCATATAATTTATACAATAAATCAAAGGCACTTTATGAAATCATAAAAGACAGTGCCAATATCTCATATATCCTTCTTAAAATCGCGGATATTCATCAGAGGAATGGAGATTATTATGGAAGCAAAGAAATTATAACCGAGGCATTACCGTATATAAAAAAAGGAGTTTATTCTGCGAGTGCAAATAATGCGTTAGGTATTGCAGACAAAGAACTTTCTCTTTATGACGATGCTATTTTTTACTACAAAAAAGCAGCAAATGAATATACAGATCTACTTTTAAAACAAGCACCTATACAAAATATTGCAGCTGTATATATTTATCAAAAAAAATATGATAAAGCAATTCCGATCTTGGACTCTCTTTTACAATCTCTTTCTAGTAAAGATTTAAAAGAGAAAGCTACACCATATGACAAGGCTATACTACTAGACAATTTAGGATATGCCAACTTTAAGAACGGAATCGATGATAAAAGTTTTCATTTAATGAAGGAAGGTCTGCAAATTAGACTTGATACTAAGGACACCTACGGAAGTATTGAAAGCTATCTCCATCTTGCTGATTATTATTCTAAACAAAACAAAACAAAATCAGACGAAAATGCTCTTTTAGCTTATAAAGCTTCTACACAACTGAATAGCATCGACGAAAGATTAGAAGCGCTTCAAATACTAATTTCAAATGATAATAGCGTTAACACAGCAAAATATATCCAAAAGTATTTTACACTAAACGACAGCATTATTAAAGTTCGAAACAATTTTAAAAATAAATCTGCCAAGATTAAATACGATGCAAAAAAAGAAAAAGACGAAAACGAAAAACTTCGTTTAGAAAAAGCAGAAAATCAATTATCACTTCAAAAAGCCAAATATCTTAGAATTGTATTTGTAATTGTTTTTTTCTTTTTGGTGATTTTAATTGCAATTTTAATTCGCTATTATAAAAATAAAAATAAGGCAATCGAATTTAAAAGCTCGTACGATACAGAAACGAGAATTTCTAAAAAAATACATGATGAATTGGCAAATGATGTCTTTCAAGTAATTGCTTTTGCCGAATCTCAACCATTGGCCAAAGAAAATACCAAAGAGAATCTTCTCCAGAAGTTAGATGATATTTATGGGCGGGTTAGAGGAATTTCAAAAGAAAACAATAAGATCGAAACAGGCAAAGACTTTACCAAAAGCATAAAAGAAATGCTTTCTGCTTACAATACTATTGAGAGAAATATTATTGCTACAAACTTAGAAAGCGTAGAATGGGAAGATGTTGATGATATAAAGAAAATTACCATTGGGCGAGTTTTACAAGAATTAATGGTAAATATGAAGAAACACAGTAAGGCCTCTCTTGTTGTAATAAAATTTGAAAGTGATCCAAAATCAATTCTAATACGTTACACCGATAACGGAATTGGCTGTGAGAAAACGAAGATTTCTAAAAATGGTCTCCAAAATATGGAACACCGTATTCAGACTGTTAAAGGAACGATCGAATTTGAAACAGAACCCGAAAACGGATTTAAAGCTAAAATAGTAATACCTAAATAAACAAAAGCCTTTCAGAATATTTCTGAAAGGCTTTTTCTTCAAAAAACAAGTAATTTTTAAAATTACCTTGTGTTAAACTGCCTCTTTCAAAACAGCAACAGCTTCTTTCCAATTATTTACTCTCAAATAATTCTCTTTTTTGGCATTATGAAATGCTGTAAACATAATAGGTTTACCCATGCAAAAATCTAAATTCTTTGGATGATCATCGATTAGATAATCAGTATTGATAATGGTTTTGCTTCCGCATAAAACGATATTTTGCCATTGAATAAAAGGAAAATGTTCTGCGAGCCATTCTATTTTTTCATTCAGCGAAAGCGGAAATTCTGTCGCCGCAGATACAATATAAATCTCAAAATTTTCCTGTAATAACTTTAAGCTTTCTACCGCATCATCTATTACTGGCAATGTTCTAAAAAAATCTTTAGAATTTAAAACACTACGTACTTTCTGTCGACCGTAAAAAGCTTCTTCTTCTGTCAAACCTTGAATATCTTCTCTTAAAATTGTTATTCCGAAATCTCTTTCGAAGTAAGTTATTAGGTGTGCTTCTACATCAGCAAGCACTCCGTCCATGTCGACTGCAATTGATTTCTTTTTCATTGTAAATTTATTTTGCTGCTAAATTATGCAAAAATTGCAATAAACAGCAAAATATTGCAATTTTTTATTTATTTTTGCAATATAAAACCGCAAAACAAATGAGAAAGGAAGAACGACAGCAGACAATTTTAGAATATTTATCTAAAGAACATCGGGTAACTTCGGTAGAATTAAGTGAGTATTTGAGTGTTTCTGAAGACACAATTAGACGTGATCTAAAAGAACTTTCAGATCAAGGGCTTTTAAAAGCTGTGCGTGGTGGTGCGGTTGCTCCTTCTCCAATGCCTTTGCATTATAGAAAAAGAGAAAAACATGACCTTGAAAACAAAAAGATTATTGCAGAAAAAGCCATTTCTTATCTAAAAGATGGCCAAGTAGTTTTTATTGATGGAGGAACTACTTCTTTGGCTCTTGTAGCAAGTTTTCCACATGATTTAAAACTCACTGTTATAACAAACAGTTTTCCTGTTGCAGTTTTGGTTGAAGATTTGCCCAACATTGAATTGATTTTTGCTGGAGGAAAAATGTGTAAAACCTCTTTTACAACTTCGAGCATGGAATCACTTGATTTTTTTAGAAGTTTTAGAGCAGATGTTTGCATTTTAGGAACATGCGGTATTCATCATGAACGTGGTCTAACCGGAATTTTATACGACGATTCGCAAATCAAAAAAAATATGATTCAGAATTCGAATTTCATAATTGCTTTGGGTTCAAGTGAAAAAATTGATACCGGAGAAACTTATTTTGTTTCTCATTTAAAAGACATTGATGTTTTGGTAACTAATATTTCGCCTGACGAAGAAATATTAAAACCATACAAAAAACAAGTAACGGTTCTTTAGCCAAAACAAAAAAAGCCTTTCAGGATTTTACTCCCAAAAGGCTTTTTTACTACAAATTAAGTGGCAATTTTATTTCCATCCGCCGCCCAAGTCTCTATAAACATGAACTGCAGCATTTAATTGTTCTTTTTTAGTATCGATTAATTCCAATTTAGCTTCTAATGCATCTCTTTGCGTCATTAAAACTTCGAAATAATCTACTCTTGCCGATTTAAACAAATCGTTTGAAACGTCAATAGAAGTATTTAAGGCATCAACTTGTTTTGATTTAAGATCGTAACCTTTTTGAAGATTCTCAATCTTAGACATTTGATTTGACACTTCTAAATAAGCGTTTAAAACCGTACGATCGTAATTGTACAATGCTTGAATTTGTCTTGCATTTGCACTTGCAAACTCTGCTTTAATTGCATTTCTATTAATCAAAGGCGCAACAAGATCTCCTGCCAATGAGTACAATAGCGATTCTGGCATTGTAAACAAATAAGAAGGTTTGAAAGCATTTACCCCAATTGCAGCTGTAATATCCAAAGAAGGATAAAACTCGGCACGGGCTACTTTTACATCTAATTTTGCTGCTACTAATTCTAATTCTGCTTGTTTTACATCTGGACGATTCTCTAACAATTGAGAAGGAATTCCAGAACTTACAGCCGCTGGTAAAAGACTTAAGAAATTAGTATTACTTGTTCTTTTAATTTCCTGCGGATATCTTCCAAGCAAAAAGTTGATCTTGTTTTCTGTTTCTTTTATCTGCTGTAAGATATCAAACTCCATACTTTGCGAAGTCAAAACCTCAGCTTCAAATTTCTTAACTCCAAGTTCTGTTGCTCTTGCAGCTTGTTTTTGAACTTTTACAATTTCTAAAGCATTAGTTTGCAATTTGATAGTTTGTTTTACAATATCTAATTGATTGTCTAAAGCTAATAATTCATAATACGAATCGGCAACTTCGGCAATAAGGTTTGTAATAACAAAATTTTTACCTTCAACAGTCGCCAAATATCTATTTAAAGCTGCTTTTTTAGAATTGCGAAGTTTTTTCCAAATATCTACTTCCCAGTTTGCATAAGCGGCAATAGTAAAATCTCCAAGCGGATCTGGCATCTCTTTACCTGGTTTAATTTCGGTTGTAGCATCACCCGCTCCTTGACTTGTATATCTACCCACTTTTTCTACTCCAGCTCCAGCTCGTAAACCTGCAGTTGGCAGTAAAAGTCCTTTTTTTACACGAATATCATTCTTTGCGATTTCTATTTCTTGTAAAGTAATATTTAGTTCTTGGTTATTTTTAAGAGCAGCATCAATTAAATCAACTAGATTCTGATCTTTAAAATAATCTTTCCAGTTTAATGCCGCTGTATTATTGTTTGCATCTTGCGTTTGAACAGTTGCACCAAACGAATCAGGAACTGGCGTACTTGTAGTTACTGCTGCTTCAGGTGCAGGGGTTTTACACCCTGCAACTGCTAGACATGCAGCTAATACAATACTATATTGATATGTTTTAACTTTATACATGATTGTTATCAATTTCTTCTGTTAATGGGTTTTCTTCTTCATGTTTTACCAATTTGTGTTTCTCGGCAATTTTAGCAAATATGAAATACAAGCCCGGAATTACAAAGACACCACAAATGGTTCCAATAAGCATACCTCCTGCCGCCGCAGTACCAATTGTTCTGTTACCTATTTTACCTGGACCAGTTGCAAATGCAAGCGGTAATAAACCAGCAATAAAGGCAAACGAAGTCATCAAAATTGGACGGAACCTTGTTTTTGCTCCTTCCATTGCTGCATCCAGAACAGATTTTCCTGCTGCATGTCTCTGAATCGCAAACTCGACAATCAACACGGCATTCTTACCTAATAAACCGATAAGCATTACCATGGCAACCTGAGCATAGATATTGTTTTCTAATCCTGTTAATTTCAATAAAAGGAAAGCTCCAAAAATACCCGCTGGTAAAGAAAGAATTACTGACAATGGCAAAATAAAACTTTCGTATTGAGCCGCTAATACCAAGTAAACGAATCCTAAACAGATTAAGAATACCCAAATAGCTTGATTACCTTGTGCCACCTCATCGGCAGAAATACCTGCCCAGTCAATATCATATCCTCTTGGTAATTTTTCAGCAGCTACTTTCTGAATCACTTTAATCGCTGTACCAGAACTAAATCCTGGAGCTGGCGAACCACTAATTTGTGTTGAGGTATACATGTTATGACGTGTAATTTCTGAAAGTCCATACACTTTTTCTAATTTCATAAAAGCAGAATAAGGTACCATTTCATCACGGTCATTTTTAACATACAATTTCAAGATATCATCTGGCTGTGCACGATATTCTGGCGAAGCCTGAACAATTACTTTATAGTTAATACCAAATTTAATAAAACTGATTTCGTAATTACTTCCCACAAGAGTTGACAGCGTATTCATGGCATTTTCAATAGAAACACCTTTTTGCTGTGCCAAGTCATTATCAACTTTCATCATGTATTGAGGGAAACTAGAACTGTAGAAACTAAATACGTTTGACAATTCTGGCTGTTTGTTTAATTCAGCCACAAACTCATTATTTACCTGTTCCATTTTCTTGTAATCTACAGAACCTGTTTTATCTAGTAAACGAAGTTCAAATCCTCCAGCAGCACCATATCCTGGTACAGCAGGCGGTTGGAAAAATTCGATATTAGCTCCTGTAATATCTTTACATTTTTCCTCCATTTCATGCATGATCTCCAAAACAGATTCTTTTCTGTCGCTCCAGTCTTTAAGGTTAACCAAACAAGTTCCTGAGTTTGATCCTGTACCTTCAGATAAAATCTCATAACCCGCTAACGAAGAAACAGATTTTACTCCATCAATATCTTCAGCAATTTTCTGAACTCGCTCTGCAATACTATTAGTTCTCTCTAAAGATGAACCTGGTGGTGTCTGAATTACAGCATAAAACATTCCTTGGTCCTCATTCGGAATAAAACCTGAAGGAACATTGCTACTAATGATCCATGTTCCAGCACAGAAACCTAAAAGAGCTACAATTGTAACTACTCTTCTGTCAACAATTTTACCTAATAAGTTCTGATATTTTCCTTGTGCTAAATTGAATTTTTCGTTGAAAGCATCAATGAATCTATTTGCAGGAGTTTTCTTTTTAGGTACGCCGTGGTTATTTTTTAACATCATCGCACAAAGTGCAGGCGTTAAAGTCAAGGCTACAATACCAGAAAGAATAATCGCAGTTGCCATAGTTACAGAGAATTGTCTGTAGAATACTCCAACAGGTCCCGACATGAACGCAACCGGAATAAATACTGCAGCCATTAAGAATGTAATTGCAATAATAGCCCCCGCAATTTCGTGCATGGCTTGTTTAGTTGCTTTAAATGGCGAGAGATGTTCCTCTTCCATCTTGGCATGGACTGCCTCAATAACCACAATCGCATCATCGACCACGACCCCAATCGCTAATACAAGTGCGAATAGCGTAATTAAGTTCAACGAAATATCAAAAAACGTCATGAACACAAACGTTCCTACCAATGATACTGGAACCGCGATAGCCGGAATAACCGTAGAACGCCAGTCTCCTAAGAAAAGGAAAACTACTAAACCAACCAGAATAAATGCCTCAACAAGAGTGTGAATTACTTTTTCGATAGAAGCATCAAGGAATTTAGAAACGTCATATGAAATTTCGTAATCCATTCCTTTTGGAAATCTTTGTTTGATTTTTTCCAGTTTTGCTTTTACTTCTTCAATAACCTGATTCGCATTACTTCCAAATGATTGTTTTAATACGATTGCTGCTGATGGTTTTCCATTCAAATTAGAATAGATATCATACATCGAGCTTCCAAATTCAACTTTAGCAACATCTTTCAATCTCAAAAGCTCTCCATTTGGATTTGCTTTTACCACAATATTCTCATATTGCTCTTTTGTTGTATAACGCCCAGAATATTTCAATACATATTCGAATGCTTGAGAACGTTTACCAGAACTTTCACCCGTTTTACCAGGAGAAGCTTCCAAACTCTGACTTGATAATGCTTCCATTACCTCATCAGCAGAAATTTTATAAGCCAACATACGGTCTGGTTTTAACCAGATACGCATTGCATATTCACGTGTTCCTAAGATATCTCCAGAACCAATACCATTTACCCTTTTTAATTCAGAAAGTACGTTAATATCGGCATAGTTATACAAGAACTTCATGTCGGTATTTTTATCTGTACTGTAAAGGTTCACATACATCAACATACTCGGTACTTCTCTCGTAATTTTAATACCCTCACGAATTACCAAAGGAGGAAGTTTATTGGTAACAGAAGCCACACGGTTCTGAACGTTAATTGCAGCTTGGTTAGGATCTGTACCTAAGTTAAAAACTACTTTGATTGTTGCTTCACCATCGTTTCCGGCATCTGAAGCCATATATTTCATTCCTGGAACACCATTTAAGGCTCTTTCCAAAGGAATAACAACCGCCTTGATCATCAATTCACCGTTAGATCCAGGATAATCTGCCGTAACGTTAACCATTGGAGGTGAAATTGTCGGGAATTGTGTAATTGGTAAATTTAAAACCGACAATATCCCTAAAAAGACAATAATCAACGATATCACTATCGAAAGAACAGGTCTTTGAATAAATTTATTAAACATTTTTGTATATTTTAATGATTAAAACCCAGTAAACCTATTCTGCTTTTAAGCGTAAATTATTGATTACTTTATTAGGAGATTGGTAATCGTATTTAATCTTGTCGTTTTCTTTTACTTTCTGAACACCTTCAAGTAAGATTTTATCATTCTCTGTAATACCGCTTCTGATTACATACAAATCAGGAATCTCACCCGTAATAGTGATCTCTCTTGAGCTTACTTTATCATCTTTACCTATTACAAAAACATATTTTTTATCTTGTATTTCGTAAGTTGCTTTTTGTGGAATTATGATAGCATTCTTAAGAGGAACATTCATCTGAACTTGTCCTGTTTCTCCATTTCTAAGTAATTTTCCAGAATTAGGGAATCTTGCTCTGAAAGCAATATTTCCAGTTTCATTATTAAATTCACTTTCTATAACTTCAACATTTCCTTTCTCTTTGAAAATATCTCCATTAGCCAAAACTAAATTCACCTTATTGTCAGCACGATCCTTTATATTCGTTTCATAGCTAATATATTCTGGTTCAGAAACATTGAAGTATGCAAACATCTGACTGTTGTCTGAAAGACTCGTCAACAATTCCCCTTCATCAATTAAACTTCCTAATTTCAAAGGAATTCTATCAATTGTTCCATCAAATGGAGCTCTAATTTCTGTGAATGATAAATGTAATTTTGCCAGTGCCACTTCAGCTTTTGCAGATTGTAATTTTGCTTGAGCTACACTCAATTCGTTTTTAGAAACGATATTTTTATCAGCCAGTAATTTTGAATTTTGCAATTCAATTTCTGCCGATTTTTGTTCAGCCTGTGCTTTAAGCAATTCAGATTGATACATGTTTGGCATAATTTTAAACAACAACTGTCCTTTTTTTACAAATTGTCCTTCATCAACATATATATTTTGTAAAAACCCTTTTTCTTGGGCACGAAGTTCGATATTTCGAACTGATTTTATTTGTGAAACGTATTCTTTGGTAAATGAAGTATCAATTTTAACCGGATTAGTAACGGTAAATTTTTCAACTTCTTCTTTTTCTTCTTTTTTAGATGTACAGCTCGTTAAGCACACCAAGGCCATTAAGCCTGTGAACACAATGATTTTTTTCATGATTTAGTTTGGAAATTAAGCGATTGAATGCTTTGGAATGAAAATTCCTTTGGATGTTAAAATGCATCAGTGAGCCTTAGCCCAGACCTTAACTTTCATATAAGCAGAAGTAGAAAAATATACAACAGCAAGATACACAGATCGTAACTCAGGTAACCGATGTATATTATAAAATCAAATTCTTAATACTCTCTGAGTAATGTAGATAGGATTTGAATGCCCGAAAACAGGCGTAGAAATTTTAAAACGATTTGAATCATTCGCTGCAGACTGATCTGAAAGTGCCAGATACAAAGCGTCTACCAAACTATACGAAGCAGTAAAATACTTATTCGTTAGTAAATTAATATCATCACCGCCTCCTAGAAGATCTTCTTCAAGATCGATATCAGCATCTTCAATTACAGAACTACCGCGATCTTGACTAGTGAACTTAACTCTGTGTTTATGTTCAAAATTGTGATGATGTGAAAGTGTACTAGCATTAAGATATTGGCCTCCGCCGAACAGAAGCAAATTCATGAATACTAAAAATACTATTAACTTTCTCATTTGGGTGCGAAAGTAGTAAAAGAATTAAAACAAAAAAAGATTTTTTAAGAAGGTTTAACAATTACATAAAACGAAAACGTTTTCATTCGTTTAATATTTAGCAATATTCTAGTCTATTATCTTACAATTATTACCATATATTTAAAAACCAACCACTTAGAACTAAACTCAAAAAAGAATAATTTCCATAATTGTAAACTCTTGACCCGCTTTTACAAAAGTTTTAAAAGTATTTTTCATTCCAAATTTTTCGTAAAATGCTTTTTTATTCGTTCTAGCATTGCACCAAACTTTTTTCAGTCCCTTATCTTTCGCAAATTTCAGTATTTGCATTAAAAGCTCCGAGGCAATTCCTCTTCCTTGGTATTCTTCTAAAGTTGCGAGTTTTCTAAACTGCATTTCTTCTCCTTCAATAAAACATGAAACTATAGAAACTAATTTATTTTCTTCAAAAGCTCCAAAATGAAATCCTAAATCATCTTCTTTAAGCTGGACAAATTCAAAAGGTTGATCTGGCCACATTACCTCGTGTCTTATCTGCCAAGTATCTGACGCGTTTATTGTTTTAATTTCCATGTTTCTTAAATCTTCTCAAAAATAATTCATTTTGAATTGATTGTAAAAAAGCAGAGAAAAAATATTGATGTTGCTAACTCTCAAAACTTTACAAAAAAATAAAGCAGATAAATCATTCATTTTTAATCTATTATACTTATTTTTATAGTACCAAAATCAAATAAACTCTGTTATGAAAAAACTCTTTTTAATAGCATTTTTATGTATTTGTGCAAATGGATTCGCACAGTTAATACAAATCGGGCCACAAATTTCGACAAATATTACTTCTGTTAACACCAAAAATTTCAGCTCCGATCATACTAATACAGGAATTGGCGCTGCAGCATTTGCTAGATTAAATCTTGCACTTTTTTATGCTCAGGGAGAATTTGGATATGCTCAAACCAATTTTAGTGTTTATCAAGATGCCATTGGAGAAACCGAATTTAAACTTGCAGGAACAGATGCGTCATTAATTGCAGGGCTTAAAATTATTCCGCTTGGCAAATTAGGAAACGTAAGGCTTTTTGTTGGCTACAACTGGAAAAATTATTCTGACATAAGCAGAAGCAACAATCTCAATTCTGTAACGTTCGAAAAAAACAATCACAGTATTCTTGGAGGTGTTGGAGTTGATGTCTGGAGATTGACTTTTGATTTAAGGTATCTTGCGGGACTTAGTGATATTGATGCTTCTAGCAATGGCGAAATCAAAACTGGGGTTACAAATTTTTCCCTTGGATTTAAATTTCTATAAAAATGCCTCCAAATAGTGTCTAACTTTTTGGAGGCAGTTCAAATGATTCCCTTTTTTATTTATTTCTAGATTTTAACGTAATAATTTTCTTCGTTATTAGCTTGTATCTTTTCTATTCCGTCTTTTGTTTTAACAGCAACATTAACAACATGAAGCACATTTGCTTTTTCATCAATATTGCAGTTCCAAATTGTTCCGTCTGACAGTATAATTTCTGAAAATAATGAGACTGTATTATTTGAATCATTATAAATCAAGTTTTCTGTTTTTATTAATTTTTTTATTTTAGTCTTTCTATCGACTTCAAAAAACAATATTGAGTCTTCTTTAATTTCAATCACTTCATCAAATAAAGTTTGATTAGTAGAATTAGTTTGCGCAGACACCCAAACAGGCTGGTTTCCTGAACGTTTCCATGTTCCAATTGCCTGATCTAAAATTTCCTTTCTTAAAACCTCACGTAACGTATCTACCATTTTAGCTGATTCTTGAGCAATGTCATTCTCAGGTTTAATTTTATTCGCTAAAGAAAATAAATCGATAGCTTTTACAAAATCGGCTTTCTTATAGTAGGAAACAGCCAATTCATATTTATTTTTTTGAAATGCTGTCTTTTGATCATTTTGTCCAAAAAACTGAAAAGTAGTTAGTAAAACAAGTAGGACAAATGTATTTCTCATATTATTTTGTAGGTTTTTTATTATATATGCAAACTTAATATATTTTGCGCAAACCCCATTACGGTTTTCCGTATTTTTTAATATTTATAATTATTTTAAATAAAAAATGCCACTTCATTAAAATAAAATGGCATTTTTAAATATATCACTAAATTTTTACTAGATTATTTAACATAGAAAATATTGTTTTCTGGAGTTGCATCCATGAAAATTCCACCATCAAGTTCTATTTTTTCTATTTTCTTTGTGCTTTTCAAAATTATCTTAGCTATTTTCTCATTTTTTTCCCAAATAGCAGGCGTTTGATGTACAATTGCTTTCGATTTATCTGCATAAGTAATTACGACATCAAACGGAATTGCAAAGCCTCCAATATTTTCTACTGTTATAGTTTTCTTATCGGCAGAAAGGCCTTTTACCGCAATATCTAAATAATTGTTCGTAAAGAACCAATTATTGAAAAACCAATTTAAATTCTTTCCTGTTGCTGTATTAAATGAATTAAAGTAATCCCACGGAATTGGATGTTTTCCGTTCCAAGTATCCATATAAAAATGAAGTGCTTTTTTAAACATTTCATCTCCCAACATATCTTTCAAAGCTAAGTACGATAGAGAAGCTTTACCATAAGAATTATTTCCATAACCAGCTCCAGAAACCTGAGTTGACATTGTTATAATAGGCTGATCTTGCTCTGCAGAACGGTCCTTAATATAATTTCTTACTCTAAAATCTTGGTAAAATTTATCTGCTGCTTCCTTTCCATGTTCAGCAATTCCAATTAAATACTCAAAAGTTGTTGCCCAACCTTCATCCATAAATGCATAACGAGTTTCGTTAATTCCCATATAAAACGGGAAATAGGTATGAGCTACTTCGTGGTCTTGAACTAATTGTGCAAAAACAGGGTCATCCATCTGAGAATCGTTACACATCATAGGATATTCCATATCTGCGAAACCCTGAAAAGCTGTCATTTTAGAAAACGGATACGGAATTCCTGGCCAATTGTTAGAAAACCAATCTAAAGCATACTGGTTATTTTTTACTGAGTGTACAAAATCAGTTCCTTTAACATTATAGGCTGCCTGAATACTTGCACGACGATTTGTTTTCTTATCTACTACAACACTGCTAGCATCCCATAAATAGTGATCGCTTAAACCAAAGCAAACATCAGAGATGTTTTTTGCTTCAAATTTCCAGATATTCCAATCGTATTGTTTTGTTACAACTCCACTTTTCATTTCTTGTTCATTAGCAATATGCAGAATTTCATCTGTGGTGTATGATTTTTTTAAGCGAGAAGCAAATTCAGGCTGTAAAACCTCATCTGGATTTAGTAAATCGCCTGTTGCATAAACCACATAATTTTTAGGCGCTTTTACAGAAAAAACATAGTCATTAAAATCATTGTAAAATTCTTGACGGTCTGTATGCGCTAATCTATCCCATCCGTTATAATCATCAAAAACAGAAACACGAGGATAACTGTAAGCTACAAAAAATGTTGTTTCGTCAATCTGCCCTTCTCTACCACTTTCTTTAGACAAAGGATAATTCCACTGAATATTAATAATTGTTTTTGAATTTGGTAAGATTGGTTTTTGCAATTTCACATTTCCAACAGTTCCCCAATTTTTGGCGTCTTCTTTATAAACTTCATTTTCAATTTTTAATGAAGTGATCGTTAATCCATCGCTTAAAAAATCGTTGCTTACTTCACCACCTCTTGGAGAAGAAGGTTTATGCAGATTATTTACAAAACGGATCACTAAGTTTCTTAAAGTATCCTTGCTATTGTTTTCGTAAATAATACTTTCAGTCCCGCTGACCAATCTTGTTTTTGGATCAACTGAAATTTCCATGTTATATTTTCCACGGTTCTGCCAATAGTGTGCACCAGGTTTTCCGTCTTTAGAACGTGTGCCGTTCTCATAAGCTTTTTTTATGTTTCTAGGCATATAAAGCTCTTGTGCAAAGCTATTTTGGGCAAAAAGAACAAATGCTATTAATGCAAACTGCAAAAATTTCTTTTTCATAAGTGACTTTTGGATCTTTAAATTATTTCTTTTATAAGACTGCTGTTTTAAAACAATGTTACAAATTTAATTATTAATTGTTAATGGTGAATTGTAAGTTGTGAATTGTAAATGGTGAATTGTAAATGGTGAATTGTAAATGGTGAAATGTGAGATACAGAAAAACTTCATTTTATATTTTACATCAAACTTTTACAAAAAAACTTAAAATCTTAGCGTCTTAGATCCTTAGAATCTCTAAAAAAACCTTAGAATCTCAGCATCTCAGAACCTTAGCCACTTTAAAAAAAAACCGTCTATCACCAAAGGCAACAGACGGCATCTACAATTA
>NZ_DHEI01000120.1:350-2539 GCF_002399805.1 Flavobacterium sp. UBA4854 | reverse complement strand
TTATAATCGATATCTTTTGAAGCTACAAACGTACGGATTGAGAAAGAACGCAAAGCATCTGGAATACTCAAAGTTCCTACTGCAGAATCTTTTCTTCCTGTGAAAGGGAAAGCATCTGGCCCTCTTTGACAAGAACTGTTGAGGTTTACTCTACATACTAAATTAACCAAAGCATCAATTAGCGGTGCAAGCGTTTTAATATCTTTACCAAACAAACTTACTTGCTGTCCGTAATTTGATTCTGCCATATCTTTTAAAGGTTCTTTAATATCTTTAAACGAAAGTACAGGAACTACTGGACCAAACTGCTCTTCGTGGTAAACACGCATTTCTTTATTTACTGGATATAAAACTGCTGGAAAAATATAATTATCGGTATGTTTTCCTCCTTTTTCATTGATCACTTTAGCTCCTTTGTGAAGAGCATCATCAATTAATCCTTGAATATATTTTGGTTTATCTGTTTCTGGAAGCGGCGTTAAAGAAGCTCCTTTTTCCCACGGATTTCCAAAAAGCAAACTGTCTACTTTCTCTGCAAAACGTTTGTTGAATTCTTCTGAAATTGATTCGTGAACATATAATACTTTCAACGCTGTACAACGCTGTCCGTTAAAAGACAAACTTCCTGTGATACATTCCTGAATAGCCAAATCTAAATCGGCATCTGGAAGAATAATTGCTGGATTTTTAGCTTCTAAACCTAAAATTAAACGCAATCTGTTTTTGTTTGGATGCTGATCTTGTAAAGCAATCGCCGATTTACTGTTTCCAATTAATGCCAAAACATCAATTTTTCCAGATTTCATAATCGGAGAAGCCACTTCACGTCCTCTACCATAAACAATATTGATTACACCTTTTGGGAAACTGCTTCTGAAAGCTTCTAACAATGGCGAGATACATAAAACACCATGTTTAGCAGGTTTGAAGATTACTGTATTTCCCATAATTAAAGCAGGAATCAGTAATGAAAAAGTTTCATTTAAAGGATAATTATATGGTCCAAGACATAGAACCACTCCAAGAGGTCCACGGCGAATCATGGCGTTTACTCCTTGCACTTTTTCAAAATGCGAACTACGTCCGTTTAATTCTTTATAACTCGCAATAGTATCGTAAATATATTCTACTGTTCTGTCGAATTCTTTTTGTGAATCTCCAAGGTTTTTTCCAATTTCCCACATCAAAAGTTTTACTACTTCTTCGCGGGTTTCTTTCATTTGCTTCACAAATTTTTCCATGCATTTAATACGATCCACTACTTTCATAGTTGGCCATAAACCTTGCCCCATATCGTATGCATTGGTAGCAGCTTCAACAACTTCTGCTGCTTCTTTTTCTCCCATAAAAGGAATAGATCCTAATAAAGTAGGCGAATACTTTTCAGTTGAAGAAATAGTAGAAAACACAGGTGTGGTTTGCCCTGTCCATTGTTTCAATTCTCCATTTACAAGATAAGTATCTTGATTTATCAAACTTTTAATCTGATATTCTTCTGGTATAAAACTCATAATTTGGTTATTTAATGGTCTGGTAATTCATTTTCAAAAGAAAAAAGAGGCTTTTTTAGTGCCTCTTCTTCTTTTATGGTTGTACTGTTTCGCCTTCCCAATCCAGGATTCCTCCAAGCAGATTGTAGGCGTTTTCGATACCTAATTCGTTCATAATCTGACACGCTTTTGCGCTTCTAGCTCCAGAACGGCAGTATACGTAATAATTTTTATTTTTGTCTAATTCTTCGATTTCATAGATAAATGCCTGCCCTTTATTGATATCAATATTTAGAGCATTCTCAATGTAGCCGTCATTAAATTCGTCTTCAGTTCTTACATCAAGTATAACTGCATTTTCGTCAGCTTCTAACTGAGCAACCCAATCTTCTTGTGATAAATTCATAATAAAATGTGTTTTTGTAAAATTACGACGTTTCTCTATATGAAAAACGTACCAAATGCGATTTCGATTATTATTCTCAGAAAACGTTTTAGAGAAAGTATTATAATCAGTGAATTACAAATTTAGTTACTATTTTTAAAAATTCAGCCTACAAAATCGATAGAAAATAGGATTTTTTCATTTACATAAAATTAATCTTAAATCTAGTTTTCTGATAATTATTCCCACTTCAAACCATTATCTTTGCAAACAAATACATTTTTTAATTCGATTTTGATAAATATATTCGCCAC
>NZ_DHEI01000120.1:0-184 GCF_002399805.1 Flavobacterium sp. UBA4854 | reverse complement strand
AAAAAAAATACACAATGCAACATTCCTTAAAAACCATATTTCCTAATTTTTCTAACGAACTAATCGCTACAATTGAAGAAAACGGAAGTCTTCAAGATTTTGAAGCAGGAACCATTTTAATGCGTACCGGACAGTATATTAAAAATACTGTTTTGATTATTAAAGGAAAAATTAAAATCTATCG
>NZ_DHEI01000022.1:0-3444 GCF_002399805.1 Flavobacterium sp. UBA4854 | reverse complement strand
CATCTGAAAATAAAAAGCAATTGCTAGTTCCTCAGGGATTTGCTCATGGATTTTCGGTTATTAGTGAAACCGCATCAGTAATGTATAAATGTGATCAATTTTATAATAAAGCTTCTGAAGGAGGAATCAAATATGATGACCCTTCTCTAAATATTGATTGGGGAATGGATTTGAAGGATGCAATCGTTTCTGATAAAGATCAAATACTTCCTTTTATAGAAAATTGTAACAGTCTATTCTAATGAAAAAAATTCTTATAACAGGCGCAAATGGGCAATTAGGATCGGAACTTTCAGTCTTATCGTCAAAATATCCTGAATATGAATGGATTTTTGCAGATAGATTAAAAGTCACATTAGACAATCTAGATCTTTTACCTATTCAATTAAATGATATTAAAGCAAATGTGATTTTTAATTGTGGTGCTTATACTGCAGTTGATAAAGCTGAAACAGAAAAAGATCTCGCTTTTACAGTAAATTTTTCGGCAGTAGAAATAATTGCTAAATATGCTTCAGAAAATAATGTGAAGTTAATTCATGTGTCCACAGATTATGTTTTCGATGGTACTTCGTCAGTTGCTTTAAATGAAGAAGCATTGACAAATCCTATTAATGCGTATGGGGAAAGTAAATTAGCAGGAGAAATTGCATGTATGAAGCAAAATCCAGATTCAATTGTTATTAGAACTTCTTGGGTTTACAGTAAATTTGGAAATAACTTTGTAAAAACTATGCAACGCTTAATGCAAGAGAAAGAAGAGATAAGTGTTGTGAATGATCAAGTTGGTTCACCAACTTATGCAGCTGATCTAGCGCAGGCAATGATCAATATTGTTAATTCACCAAATTGGATTTCAGGAATATATAATTATTCTAACGAAGGAGAAATAAGCTGGTATGAATTTGCTTTGAGCATTAAAGAGTTAGGAAATTATAATTGCAAAGTATACGGTATTCCATCTTCTTCATACCCAACACCTGCAAAAAGACCGAGTTTCTCATTATTAGATAAAAATAAAATAAAATCAATCTATAATTTAGAAATTCCATATTATAAAGAAAGTTTAAAAAAGATATTTCTATAATATAAAAATTGAGTTTGATTTTTATATTCTGATTAAAGTCAAAGTTTAAAATACTAAAATTAAAATTTATGAAAGGGATTATATTAGCTGGAGGTTCTGGCACAAGATTACACCCATTAACTTTAGCGGTTAGTAAGCAGTTAATGCCCGTATATGATAAACCCATGATATACTACCCATTATCAACTTTGATGATGGCAGGAATTAGTGAAATTTTGATAATCTCTACACCTCATGATTTGCCTCATTTTAGAAAACTTCTTGGTGATGGAAGCGCGATTGGTTGTAAGTTTAGTTATGCAGAACAACCAGATCCAAATGGTTTGGCTCAAGCTTTTGTTATTGGAGAAGAGTTTATAGGCAAAGACAAAGTGGCTTTAGTGTTAGGAGACAATATCTTTTTTGGGACAAACATGCAGCAACTTTTAAAAGATAATGCTAATCCAGATGGAGGAGTTGTGTTTGCCTATCACGTTGCAGATCCTGAAAGGTATGGAGTAGTAGAATTTGACGAAAACAAAAATGCAATTTCAATAGAAGAAAAACCTTTGGAACCAAAATCTAATTATGCTGTTCCAGGCTTATATTTTTATGATAATTCTGTAGTAGAAATTGCCAAAAATATTAAGCCAAGTTCACGTGGTGAATATGAAATAACAGATGTAAATAAAGTTTATCTTGAAAAAGGACAGTTAAAAGTTGGAATATTAAGTAGAGGAACAGCTTGGTTAGATACAGGAACATTTAATAGTTTGATGCAGGCAGGACAATTTGTTCAAGTAATTGAGGAAAGACAAGGGCTGAAAATTGGTTGCATTGAAGAAATTGCTTGGAGACAAGGTTTTATTGATGATCAACAACTTGAAAAGTTAGCACAACCATTGTTAAAATCAGGATATGGATCATATTTAATAGATTTTCTAAAACAAAAGAAAAAAAGTGTTAAAATTTAATTTGTATCTTTAACTAATTATTTAAAATCTTTAATTTGTATTTTTGTATAAATGTCGGATTAAAGGCACTTAAAAAAAAGAACAATTGAATACAGACAAACCAAATAATATAACCTCTTTGTTATATAATACCTTTTCGCCAAGAAATCTTCGGGCAAATATTAATAATCTAAGTTATTTACCTAGATGGATTATTGTTGCTATAGATGTAATGGTTTTGGTTTTTTCTTTTTGTCTTACCTATTTGCTTTTTGAAGGTACAGCAATAGGGTATCTTATTACTTCTCATAATTTTTTCTTTGTTGCAGGATTAATTATTGCCAATGTGTTTTTTTTCTGGCTTTTTAGAACATACTCAGGAATCATTAGGCATTCTTCTTATATAGATGCAATAAAATTGTTGTTTTCTCAAATGTCTGTTCTTGTATTTTTCTTGTTTATAAATTTAATATTTGAATTATATACAGGCCATAAAGCATTTTTAAATACTGCTCTTTTTATTAATTTAGTATTGTCTTTTTGTGGACTTTTCTTATATCGTGTTGTAGTAAAACAGACATTTGAAATGTATTTTTCTGAAAAAGCTACGACTAAATTAATTAGAACTGTAATTTATGGCACAGATGCTAATGCAATTTCTGTTGCAAATGCATTAAAATTTGAAAGCCCTTCTCGTTTTAAAATAGTTGGTTTTGTTGATAAGAATAATCAGAATGCGTCTAAACGTATGCTAGATCTTCCTATCCTTATTTTAAGAAAGAAGTTGCCTGCTTTAATGCGTTCTGTAGCTGCAGAAGGTGTAATTATTGCAGATAAAAGTTTAAGCAAAGACGAACAGCTTATTATAGTTGATCAATGTTTGGAGTTTAATTACAGAGTATATACAGTACCTCTTATTTCAGATTGGGAAAATCAAAAAGAAATTTCGCAAAAAGTTAAGAATATCCAAATCGAAGACCTGTTAGAAAGAAAACCTATAGTTCTAGATAGTAGATCTATTTCTAAGCAGTTAAAAGATAAAACAATTTTAATTACAGGAGCAGCAGGATCGATAGGAAGTGAGATTGTAAGGCAAGTTTTGAATTTTAATCCAAAAAATGTTATCGTCTTAGATCATGCAGAAACACCATTGCATAATTTGTGTTTGGAAACTCAAGCAATGAATGTAAGCACTAAAATTGTTGCGGTAATTGCAGACGTAAGAAGTAAAAAAGCTTTAGATAAGGTTTTTAAAAATTATAATCCACATGTAGTTTTTCATGCTGCAGCTTATAAGCATGTACCTTTGATGGAAGAAAATCCTTCTCAGGCAATTCAAACTAATATCAAAGGGACTAAAAACCTTGCTGATTTGGCTTGTAAATATCATGTGAAGAAATTTGTAATGGTTTCTACAGATAAAGC
>NZ_DHEI01000123.1:32004-33185 GCF_002399805.1 Flavobacterium sp. UBA4854 | reverse complement strand
TTTTTAACCACATAAACACCTGTATTTCCTTCAATTGGAGCAGAGATTTTGTTTGCAGTCAAAGCAAAAGCATTACCTACAACTTGTGGTTCTTGTCCAACTCCACCTGGAAGAACTGGGTTATCTAGAGTTACGTCTGTAGCTTGCTGAACTGCAACTCCTGCAGCTTTAGCAATAGCCTCAATGCTTGAACCTTGCATTTTAGCTTTTAATAATTCTGCTTTTTTCTTGTTTTTCAAGATTGGCTCAACATAAGGTCTTGCCATATCAACAGAAACTAAACCAGATTTGTTTTCGCCTTTATATTGTGCAATAACGTGTCCGATGTTTGCAATTTCAAAACGTTTTACGTCTCCTTTGTCAGTTTCTTTATCAAAAGCCCATCTTACAATGTTACGTTGGTTACCTAATGGTCCAAACGCTTCATCCATAGCTTTTGCATTAACTGGCTGAGCAACTTTTAAACCTAACTCTTTAGCCGCAGCATTAAAATCTTTATTAGCAGCATCCATTTCAAATTTAGTTGCTAATGTAAATACTTTATCAGAAGTAGCTTCAGATGGCTCGATTTTTTGAGCAATTGTAGCTAAACGAATTCCGTCTTGTTTGTCTGTAATTTTGATAATGTGAAATCCGAAAGGAGTTTCTACTAAACCAACTTTACCAATTCCGTTGCTGAATACAAAATCATTGAAAGGTTTTACCATTTGGTTTGGCCCAAAATATCCTAAATCACCACCTTGTTGTGCAGATGAATCATCAGAACTTGTGAAAGCCAACATCATAAAACTATCTGGATTAGCTTGAACTTGAGCTAAAATTTCTTCAGCTTTAGCTTTAGCTTCTTCTTTAGTTCTTTTCTCTTTTGGGTTTGGAGTTTGAGATCCTTCGTATCCAATTAAGATATGACTTGCTTTTGCATTAACCCCAGCTTTAAATCCTAAAGATTTAGAGATTGCATAGTATCTTCCGTAAACATATGGTCCGTAAATTGCTCCAGCTGGCAAGCTGAATAATTTGTCAGCATCAACTGCTGGCAATGCATTTTTAGGAACATAAGTAGAATCGTAAGGAACATCAGAATTTGCATTTACAAATTCTGCAACGTTTGTTGCGTTTTTAAATCCTGGCAATGTATCGTTTTTACCTGTTTTTGCGTTGTAAACAACACTTCCAGATAA
>NZ_DHEI01000123.1:30869-31805 GCF_002399805.1 Flavobacterium sp. UBA4854 | reverse complement strand
ATTTTTTCTCGTTTTTCTTCATGTAAGCTACGATCTCATCATCAGAGATTTTAACTTCACTATCTTTAATAGAAGAATAAGGAGCAGCTGCATATGCAAAACTCACTTTATTAGCTTCCATTTCATACTTTAACTTTCCTTCACTAGCAGTTGTGTAAAGTCCTGATTTGATTAAAGTATTATAGATTTGAAACTTAGCATTCAATTCAGCATCTTTCTCTTTTTGAGAGATGTATTGTGCTGCTTCTGGGTTTGTTTTAAAATAATCTTTAAACTTAGCAACATCAAACATTCCTGCTGCATTTAAAAACATTGGGTTTTTACCAATATTTGGATCTGATTTCAAAACCTCTAAAATGTGTTTTTCACCAACTCTCAATCCTAATTTATCAAATTGAGATGACAATAAAGCGATTGAAACTTCTTGATCCCAAACTCTGTTTGCAGCTTCAGTGGAAGTTATACCTTGCCCACTTTTTTCAACATTACTAACTTTAACTCTAAAGTCTTCAAATGAAATATCTTTTCCATCGATGCTTCCTACATCTTTTGAACTTTGACCAAATGTTCCTCTTGTAAATAGATCTTGTATTATAAATGCAAATAATGCAAGTGCAATAACTCCTATCAATAAAGCGGAACGCTGTCTAATTTTTGCTAAAACTGCCATTTTATTATCGTTAATTTTATATTCAGTTTGCGAAAATACAATTATCTAGTTAATAACAATACAACTAGCGTTTTATTTTACACATTTTTTTTCATTAATTTAAAAATTCACTCTTTAATTGTCAATTTGACTAGTTCTATTTTCTTATTTGACGCCTCTTCAATGCGAAAATGAAACTTATCTATTACAATTTTATCTCCTTTTTGTGGGATTTCTTTTGTATGATTGACTATAAAACCTCCTAAAGTTTCATAAGAATCTTCTTC
>NZ_DHEI01000123.1:23897-30656 GCF_002399805.1 Flavobacterium sp. UBA4854 | reverse complement strand
TTCTTCATCTAAATCGTGCTCGTCTTCAATTTCCCCAAAAAGTTCTTCTACAATATCTTCAATTGTAACAATGCCTGAAGTTCCTCCATATTCATCTAAAACTACTGCAACATTTTTTCGTTTCTTGATCAATAAATTCAAAACATCCTTAATAAATATCGTTTCTGGAACAAATTCAACCGTCATCAAGACTGATTTTATGGTAGACGGCTTTTTAAACAAATCAAAAGAATGGACGTATCCAACAATATCATCGAGCGAATTTTGACTTATGATGATTTTAGAATAGCCTGTTTCTATAAATAATGCTTTAAGATCGTCAACACTATCAAACAAATCTATATCTACAATTTCTGTTCGAGGCGTCATAATCTCTCTCGCCTTAACAGCAGAAAATTCTAAAGCATTTTGGAAGATTTGAATTTCAGAATCTACTTCTTCGTCTTCTTCAACCGTGCTCATTTGCTCTGTTATGTAATTTCCAAGCTCAATTCGGCTAAACAAATGAATTTGACTTCCTTCTGTTTTAAAAAACTTACTTAGTACAAAATCGGCAATCCAGATAAAGAAAGTAGAGATATAGTAAAATAATCTGTAGAACAGATAAGCTGGAAGAGCCAGAATTTTAATTAAAGAATTGGCATAAATTTGAAAAAAAACCTTCGGGAAAAATTCTGAAGTCAGCAAGACTATAAATGCCGCAAGAAGTGTTTGAATAAGGATATTCCACCAATCAGAAAAAACAAAGCCAAAATAAGTCATCCAATTTAAAATAAGATCACCCATAAAAAAACCGTAAATCACCAAAGCTACATTATTGCCAATTAGCATTGCAGCAATAAATTTGGACGGATTTTCGGTTAGCTTTGTTAAGATTCGAGACAAGAAATCGTCTTGTTTCTTTTCTATTTCGAGATAAATTTTATTGGCGGATGTAAAAGCTATTTCCATCCCAGAAAAAAAGGCGGCTAGTATTAAACAGATTATTATAATACTAATTTCCATTTTTTATTGCTTTTTATTTCGATCATTATACTTATTAAGAAATCTTCTCCTAAAGAAAAACATAAAAACAGCCATTCCTGCAATTACGAAATAAAAAGGATAACTCTCATCGCCTTCATTAAGTTTTACGATACCATCATAAGTAAAGAAAACTGCAAAAAGGATGTAAACGTATTGTGTATATTTTAAATAACCCATAATATTATAATTCTTCGTTGGATTCAATTTCGCCCGTTACACGCTGCGAATTGATCACTTTAAAATCTTTGCTAAAATCTATTCCCTGACCATGAGAAACTCCTTTTTTATCGGTCAATTTAAATTTTCTTTCTGTATAAAACCATTCGTTTTTCTGATCGAAATATAACTGTTCTGTTTCTAAAATCTGACCAGCTTCTGAAGTAATCTTTACTTTTCCTATCAAATCAATAATCCCAGTGTTTTTATATGAAACCGCATAATTACCTTTTATAAAGGTTCGTTTTTGTCTTTTATCATATAAAGTAACATCGATTCCTTTAGGAAATTCTGTAAACGGAAAATCAAGATTTGAATAATCTAACATTTTCGGACTTATCAAAACACCAGTAATACGTCCAGAATCTGTGTATTTAATATTTACAGTATCAGCATCGCTGGCAGGGACAAATTCTGAGAAGTTAATTTTCTGAACTTCTTTAAAATTACTTTCGCATCCAAAAAACATTGTCACAGCAATAACTGTGACAACTATTAGACTATATCTTTTTGGTAAATTCATTTGCCAAATGTAGTAAATTGTAATGAGCTTCTAAAAGATAATATATTTTGTTTATTGGTATTTACTCTTCACAAACCATTTATCATTGAAAGAGAAACTCACACTAAAATTAACATAATTTTCTTGAACTAAATCTGCTGCCGTTGTACCACGTTTACCAAATTCAATTCCGAAATTCACATTTGAGAAAGATCCTGGAATCGGGACTCCTGCTCCTAATGTCATACCAACATCTTTAATTGATTCATTATTAACAATTAAACCAATTTTTTCATATTTCAAACCAGCTCTATAAGTAATTCTGCTCATATAACTAGTGAAAGAAGCATAATTTGGAAGGTAATATCCTCCAATTGCATATTTAGAATAGCTTTCGTATCTTACATTACTTGCAGAGTTATAATAATTTGCTAACTGTCCGTCTCCTTGAAACGTCATGTTTGCTCCTACAAGCCATTTTCTAGCTTCACCAACACCCAAACCAATGCTCAATTTGTTTGGAAGTTTTAATTTTGTTGTTTCTGTTGGAATTACATAAGGATCTGAATCACCTTGAACCGAAATAACTCTTGTATTATCTGAATTCAGGTTACTAGCAAAAGAATAACTCAAACTAGAAAACACACTAGTTTTTTTGTTGATTTTTTTCTGATACATTGTTCCAAAACTAAATCCAACACCTGAAAGTTCTGAAGTATTAACCTCTGCCGTTCCGTTTTGAACACCAGTAATCGCTTCTATACTAGTAGTTGTAATTTTACCAAAATTATATTGCGCATCTACTCCAACGTTCCAACCACGCATTATTTTGTATGATAAACCGAAATATACTTTATTAATACCACCTTTACCGTCAAGCTGAGAGCTTGTTGCTCCTTCTGTTGCCGAATTGTCGTCACGAATTTTGTAACCTACTGAACTGACAGGAATCAAACCAAATGAAGCACCAAATTTTCCCATCGGAATTCCTAATGCCAAATAATCAAAAGTAGAGCGTTGTGCTTTTTCTGATTGCGAAGTCGTTTTTAAATTAGAAGTCGCATATGTTCCTCCAACTGTAAAAGTTGTCTGAATTAAACTGGCGTAACTTGCCGGATTATCTAAATTTAAGTGAATCGTGTCTTGCTCTACTGCAACTCCTGCCATAGATCTGTTTTCAAGTGTTCCCTTGAATCTCACATCTCCTATCCCGAAAAAAGAATAAGGTGACGCAGTACCTTGTTGAGCGAATGAAACGAACGATATAAGCAAACAAGCGCTTAGTATTACTTTTTTAATCATTGTCGATTTTATATTGATATGTTTGGCTCAAACTCTCCAGAAGGAAATTTGAATTGGCAAATATGGTATTTTTTAATCGTTTAGCCAAAAAATCTGCATCGCCTCCCGTTAAAATTATGATAAAATTTGAAAACTCTTTGCGATATTCATCGATAAAACCGTCAATCTCATAGACGAAACCGTTGACAACACCAGAATGAATGGCTTGTGCCGTCGAGTTTCCTACATAAGAATCGGGCTCTTCTAAAGTAAGTAACGGCAGTCTGGCCGTAAAATTATGCAGTGATTCATATCTCAAACGAAGACCTGGAGAGATGGCTCCTCCCAAATAATTATCATTTTCGTCGATAAAATCGTAGGTAATGCATGTTCCAGCATCTATAACCAAGCGATTTTGTTTTGGAAATTGCAATGTGGCTCCTGCTGCCAAAATCATTCGGTCTATACCCAAAGTTTTTGGTGTTGCATATTTATTATGAAAAGGAAAAACATCTTCGTGAGTGAAAAAATGAACTTTCAGCCTATTTTCAAAAGTTAAAAAAGACTTTTTTTCGATACTTCCGACAGAAGCAACAACCAAATCGGAGGATTTTGGATATTTTTCTAAAATATTTTCAATTTTTTTTTCGATTTCATTTTTATCAAAAACAAAATTTTCTAGAGAAGTATTATCCTCAAATACAGATGCTTTAATTCTGGTATTGCCAACATCAATCGCTAAAATCATATTTCCTTTTTTGCTTTTGCGAAGATACGAATAGATTTTTTCTAAAAAATGTTTTGCACAAACCAAAAATGATTATATATTTGCACCCGCAACAAGCACGGTACCTTAGCTCAGATGGTAGAGCAATGGACTGAAAATCCATGTGTCCCTGGTTCGATCCCTGGAGGTACCACGAAACCCACTCAACCGAGTGGGTTTTTTGTTTTTTATACTTTTCTGTTTTTTAATCACAATCCCTATAGTCATGGATGATGTCATTAAGTTAATTTTTTTGTATTAATTTTTTGAATAGCCTCCAGCTTCAGCTGGAGATATCTAACAAACGAACAATAAGGCTTTAGCCAAATCATGTATTTTCGGCTAAAGCCATTCCTATTTCTTTTTATTCAAACTCCAGCTAAAGCTGGAGCCAATTCAAAAAAAAATTGCGAACCTTTGCAGTTTTTCTTTGCGTCTTTGCGGTTAAACTCAAAAGTCAACAAATTAATAGTTTTTGTTAAAAAAGTATTGACTAAATAAAAAAATATCTTCTATATTCGTAAAACTGTATTTTTATATTTGATTCACTAACAAGATCTCAAAGCAGTTTTATGAGCAAAACTTCTACTAAGGGCATTTGGAAAGTAATTTCGGCCTCTTCTATGGGCACCATGATCGAATGGTATGACTTTTACATTTTTGGCAGTTTGGCTGTCGTTATTTCAACAAAATTTTTCCCAAGTGACAATCCAACCGCTGCGTTTTTATCTACTTTGGCCACATTTGCTGCCGGATTTGTAGTTCGCCCATTTGGAGCTTTATTCTTTGGAAGACTTGGTGATATCATTGGACGTAAATATACTTTTATGGCTACCTTATTATTAATGGGTGGTTCTACTTTCTTAATTGGATGTATTCCGAGTTATGAAACAATTGGCTTTTTAGCTCCTTTGTTGGTTTTGATTTTACGCTTACTTCAAGGACTTGCTCTTGGAGGAGAATATGGCGGAGCAGCGACGTATGTTGCCGAACATGCACCACCAGGAGAAAAAGGATATTGGACTTCTTGGATTCAGACAACTGCTACTGTTGGTTTATTTATTTCTCTAATGGTTATTCTAGCAACCAAAAGTGCGCTTTCTGCAGAAGATTTTGACTTATGGGGGTGGCGTGTTCCTTTTTGGGTTTCAATTGCTATGGTTGGAGTTTCCTACTTAATTCGAAAAAACATGGATGAATCTCCTGTTTTCGAGAAAGCTAAAAAAGAAGGAACAACAAGTACAAACCCTTTAAAAGAAAGCTTTGGAAATAGGTACAATTTAAAGTTTGTTCTTTTGGCTTTGTTCGGAGCCACAATGGGACAAGGTGTTGTTTGGTACACGGGACAATTCTACGCTATGAGCTTTATGAAAACAGTGATGAATGTTGATTCTTCGCAAGTAGACGAATTATTGGGAATTGCCCTTTTAATTGGAACGCCGTTTTTTATTGTTTTTGGATGGTTAAGCGATAAAGTGGGTCGCAAATATATTATGATGTTTGGAATGTTGCTCGCTATTTTATCGTACAGATCTATTTATACAGCAATGTATAACACAACAGATATCAGTCAAAAAACAGAAATTGTAGAAAATCCTAGAGAAACGACTGAAAAGAAAGCTGATGGGAGTTCTGTTACAATAAGTCAAAAAAAGTACACTGACGGCACAACCATGATCGAGAAAAAAACGTACATGGATAAAAAAGATGTACAAACAAATATTTCAATCCAAATAACTTCAAGTGATAAATGGACTTTAATTTTTCTGGTTTTTATTCAGGTGCTTTTCGTAACAATGGTTTATGGTCCAATTGCAGCATTTTTAGTTGAGATGTTTCCAACCAAAATTAGATACACCTCTATGTCATTGCCTTATCATGTAGGAAATGGAATTTTTGGCGGATTGCTTCCCGCTATTTCTACTTATTTTGTATCACACGCCAAAACAGCAGGCAAAACCGATTATTATTTGGACGGATTATGGTATCCGATAATTATTGCTGGAATCTGCTTTGTTATTGGAATGATTTATATTGACAACAAAAACAAAATTACTCACCTTTAAAATTTATTAAAAAATGAATGCGATTAAACAGGTTTTAGGGGCGTTATGGATTGCTTTGGCTGCAGCTGCCGCCTATTTTTGCGTGTTTGAATTTGGTTTGCCAAAACTTCTTTCAGATCAACAAGACGATTTGGTATTTGGTGTAATTATTTTATTTATACTAACTCCGCTTATTGTAATGGGATTAGGAACATTTGGATATTATTCTTTGATTGGAGAATACAACGAACCTAAAAGAAAAAACAAATAAAACGATCATAGTTAAATCATAAAATTAGTGTCTTATAATTAGACAACCCCAAAAAGACATTAAGATATTAAAATAAGACATTTATAGCGAAAAACTACTCAAAAAAAAGGCTGTCCATTTCTAGACAGCCCTTTTTCATTACTAACCAAACCTAATTTTTAATAAATTTCACAACGCGAACTTTATTATTCTCATCAAACGTTTTTACAAGATATAAACCAGAAGTTAAACCACTAACTGAGAATTGATAATCTGCATTTCCGTTTGTATTGAATGTTTTTACTAATTGCCCTGTAATAGAATAGATATCTACTTTTGAAGTTGCAAAACCTAAAGTAAAATAATCGGAAACAGGATTTGGATACAGGTTGACCTGATTTCCTTTTTCAAAATCTTCTATTGCCAAATTTGCTTGTTTATTACCATAAATTCTATATTCTCCTGGAGCTAGACTAATTGGAGTATTTACATTGGTAACATTTATCGTTGAATTATCCATTAAGTTATACCACGCCCCAGTGTATTGAAATGCTGGAATCATATTTTGTGCAGTTGTTTCAAAATTTGCCAAAATCACAACATCTTTAAGCTGAGTCGAAGCCAAGCTGCTGTTTGTAATTTTGATATTTACTGTCAAAGTAGTGGTATTTGC
>NZ_DHEI01000123.1:0-23727 GCF_002399805.1 Flavobacterium sp. UBA4854 | reverse complement strand
TCATTGTATATTTTATTTCGATTTGAATCGCCAAGCCAATTTTCTGTCCATTGTGGCTGTGGTTTTGTGTCTAATTTACAATCTCCTGGAGTTGTTGTTGTTTCATCATTTACAGTTCCGTTATTACAGCTAAAAATAGAATCATCCATTCCTAATTCTCCAAAATGCCAAATCATTTTAGGTCCAGGAATTAATAAAGAAACCGCTCCAATTGCAGACATTCTAGATAAAGCCGTATTTAATGTTTTTACATTATAACTTCCGTTTGAAGCTCCATACTGTACATTTTTATACATCAAACGTTCTTCATCGTGACTTTCAGCATAACCCATTAAACGATTGGCAGTAAATCCACGGCTTGTGCTATTCATTCTATAAATGTTGCTTTCAGTCGCATATCCCATTGACAATTGATTGTATTCTTTTGTCATTTTCCCCCACATCATCACGCCTTTACTTGGTGTTTCGCTAACACGATAATTTGCCCATTGCTGTTCTTCAGCATCAGTTCCTAAGTGTTCGAAAATAGTATAATGTGTCGGGTCTAAACTCCACGAATAGTCGGCATATTTTTTCAAAACATCTACTCTATCTTGCTGATAGCTATTTGTACAACTTTCGTTTGAAGCTGTACATGCTTGTGTAAATCCTTTGGTTAAATCCCAACGGAAACCATCAATTTTATATTCTTCAATCCATTGTTTAATAACACGATTTACATAGTATTGTGTTTTTAATGATTGGTGATTAAAATCTTCACCAACACTATAAGTATGTTTTGCTACTGTATTAAAATATGGATTTTCTGTTGTAGGAGACCCGAAACCATCTCCATCAGGATCATTCATCCACATTCTTACCATAGGATTTCTTCCAAAAGCGTGATTTAATGCAACATCCAGAATTACTGCAATTCCGTTTTGGTGGCACAGATCAATAAATTCTTTTAATTTATCCGAAGTTCCATAAAACTTATCTAAAGCCATATGAAATGAAGTATTATACCCCCAACTTTCATTGCCTTCAAATTCCATTACTGGCATTAATTCAATTGCATTGATTTTTAGATTTTTAAAATAATCTATTTTATCAATTAAACTTTGATAGCTTCTTGATGCATCAAAATCACGAACCAAAACTTCATAAACGACTAATTTTTCTTTTTGAGGTTTATCAAAATTAGTCACCTTCCAATTGTAAGGGGTTTGTCCTGTTTTTAAAACTGTAACTTCAAAATTTTGTCCTGCAGGATAAACCGGCATATTCGGATATTTTGATGCAGGAATTGAAGAATCATCATAAGGCGATAAAACTAAGGTTGAATACGGATCTGCTGTTTTTACCATTGATGGTGAATTTGCAATCGGAGTTGTATCTACAACCCAATATTGGTACGTATTATTTACACCTGAGACCAAACCTGTTAATTCTAGCCAAAATTTACCCGAAGAAGGATCTTTTTTCATAGCATAAGCCGACGTTGGCTGCCAGTTATTGAAACTTCCAGCAACATAAACAAAATCTTTAAGAGGTGCGTCTAATACTAAAGTTGCTTTTGTAGCATCTGAAGCGTTATAATTAATCCCATCAACTAAGCCTGTCGGCATAACTTGAGAAACAGTATTTGGATTTACAACTACTGCAAATTTCTTTGAGACTGTGGTTGTACCTTGAGTTGCAATTAGCTCATAGCTTTGATTGCTTGTAATATTGGTATGCGTATACGAATAGCTTGAAGTACTGGCATTTGTATTTATGGTTACTCCATTAGCTTTTAAAGTATAACTGCCCGCTCCACCAGTATTTGTTGCTGCAATATTAAAACTTGAACCAGATGAAACAATTGAGGTGCTATTTTCGGCTGGAGAAGTCAAGGTAACTTGAAAAGATCCTACGCTAACAAAAAAATCAGAACATGATGGCGCCAATTTTAAGGTCTGGCTTCCATTTGCACTTCTAAATACAATTCCCATTTTTGTCGCCGCCGATTGCTGTGTAGCAGTCAACCCAAAATAAACGCTCGGTGTAATGGTAATGCTCCAAGTTCCGTTTGTTTCTTTTGTCATTAGGCCAACACCGTCATCGGCTCCCCAATTTCCTTTAACAACTTGCCAAGCATTTGCTTCGTTACCTATACCTGCATGCATATATACTTTAGTAGGACTCGTTCCCATTGTATTACATGTACTCGATGCAAATGAGGCTGTTATTTTTATCTGTTGATTAACCTGAAACACAGCTGGAGACACTGTTATCTGTTGAGCATCAGCAATAATCGACAGTAAAAAGAAAATAAAAAGTAAAGTTTTTTTCATATTTAAATAATGATTAATCAAGCAAAAAATTGAGATAATTAATAAAGGTATCTTATTAAGTCGAGAACTTAGAGACGCACTTATAAAATAGACTTACGACAACGTTGTAGTGTTTAAAACTTTATAATAAATCTCTGAAAATTATTATAAAAACAAAATTTAGTATGCTTCATTTTTTAAGTAAAAAAATCAGAACTCTATATTTATCTTTGAACTAATTTTCTAAATTGATAAAAAACACGTTCAATGAGGCGCATTTCATCAGTAATAATATCTGCAGATCCTGTCAATTCTTTATCAAATTTTATCTTTCTGCCATAGCTTGTTTGAAGTCCATTGGGCATGACTACTTCAATAAAATAATTTCCTTCTTTGTCTGCTATTGTCGACATAGACTGAACACGGCCTTCCAGCATTCCGTATTCTTGAAAAGGATAATTATCTAATTTTATTAGAACCTTTTGATTTTGCCTTATTTTACCTGTATTCTGCGACGGAACTTTTAGACTACTTATATATTGCCCTTGATTTTCTGGCAATACTGTCGCAAACAAGTCACCTGCTTTTATGAGCTGATTTTCTTTCCATGAATTTTGAAATTTAAAAACTCCATCATAATTGGCTTGAAATAAATAATTCTGTTTCCAGATTCGAATGCTTTTTTTCAATTCATCTAATGCTTGAAACAAAGAAGCCAAATTAGTAACGTCTGCTTTCTTTTGAGAAATTTCACTGGCTACTACTTGTTTTTTTGCTTGTTCTATTGCTTCTCTTTGTTGAGAAATGACTGTATTTATCTGATCATAGCTTTGCTTAGCTTGTAAATTATTTGCTTTTTGAACATCTAAATCATACTTTGAAATAACTCCTTTTTCATAAAGCTGTAGCGATCTTTGATATTGAACATCGCTCAAAGAAAGCTTAACTTTTTCTAATTTTTGCTGCCCGTATAGCGATTCTAATCGGTTTTTGTTTTCTGTTTGCGAACTTTTACCCGCATTTATTTCTTCGGAATAAGGATGTAGTTTTTGGTTCAATTCGTTTTCGATATAAGCTTTATGGAATTGGCTAAATGAAGATTGAATATCTCCTAGCTGTAAATTGCTCATTTCTTGAAAAGGGAAATAAAACGCTTGATAATCTAATGGAATTGAAGACACCATTTTATCTAATTTTAAAACATCTTCAAAATTGGCAGTACTTTCTAAAATTGCAAGAACATCATCTTTTTTAACCTGAGAAGAATTAGGCATGTACAATTTTACAATTCTTGAATTGACTTTTGATTCTAATCGTTCTGGCGGATAATTAGATGTTACCATTGCTTTTGCGGGTATTACATCTGGATATTTAATAAACCAGCTTCCAATAATAAATAAGAGTATCACTCCAAATACAATAGAAATACCATAACGAACAATCCATGCTGGAGGATTTGACAATACTTCCTGCACAGCCTCAGAACGCAACTCTAAATCATCTAAAACTTTTGATGCCATTTTGTTATCTTATATTAACAGGGAACTAGTTCCCTAATTCTAATTGATTTTTCACTAATTCGTAATAATTTCTTTGAGCAAGTACGAGCTCTTTGTGTGTGCCTATTTCGACTATCCTTCCTTTTTCTAAAACTACAATCTGGTCTGCGTTTTTTACAGTCGATAAGCGATGAGCGATAATTACTGCTGTTTTCCCAACCAAAAACTGATTTAGATTTTCCATAATTATCTTCTCATTATTAGCATCTAGCGAAGAAGTGGCTTCATCAAAAAACAAATAATCAGGGTTTTTATAAACTGCTCTTGCAATCAAAAGCCTTTGTTTCTGTCCGCCCGAAATTCCAGTTCCTTCATTTCCTATTTTAGTATTGTAAGAAAGCGGAAGAGACTCAATAAACTCTTTGATATTGGCAGTTTCAATAGCATGCAGTAATTTTTTCTTGTCGATATAATCTTCTCCAACCGCTATATTATTTGCAATTGTATCATTAAAAATGAATCCATCCTGCATTACAACACCACATTTTCCTCTCCAGGCACTTGGAGAAATAGTACTAAACTTCATATTCCCCAAAACGATTTCTCCTGCATTTGGCTCATAAAATTTCATCAAAAGCTTTAGTAAAGTTGTTTTTCCGCTGCCGCTTGTTCCTACTATTGCGGTTGTTTTTTGCTTTGGTATTAACAGATTTAAATTTTCTAGAACACAATCCTGACTTCCTGTATACTTAAAAGATATATTTTTTACAAAAACATCAGAATGTGATAAATCGTGATTTTTAGGATTAAGAGCATCTTCTTCATCTTCTTTATCATGAATTTCGCCTAATCGTTCTAAACTTATTTTAGCATCTTGAAGAGATCTCACAAAACCTACCATCTGCATTAAAGGGCTGTTTAATTGTCCGATAATATATTGTACAGACAGCATCATCCCGAGAGTTAAATCTCCTTTAACCACAAGGGTTGCAGAAAAAAAAGTAATTAATAAATCTTTTAAGTGATTAATAAAATTTGACCCAACAGATTGCCATTGCTCCAAAGTCAGGGCTTGAATATTAACTTTAAAAAGACGAATCTGAACAAACTCCCAACCCCATCGTTTTTGCTTTTCGGCATTATGCATTTTTATTTCCTGCATTCCGTTTATAAGCTCGATTACTTTAGATTGCTCGTTTGAAACCTGAGAGAAACGTTTATAATCTAGTTCTTTTCTTTTTTTCAAAAAAAACAAAATCCAGCTGAGATAAACACTACTTCCAATTAAAAAAACCAAAAACAATTGCAGATTATAAAAAGCCAGCACAAAACTAAAGACAACTAGATTTAAAAGTGAGAACATTACATTCAGCGAACTTCCTGTCAACAATTGCTCAATTCTTCTATTGTCTGCTATTCGCTGCATAATATCTCCAGTCATTCGACTATCAAAATAGCTAATCGGCAATTTCATCAGTTTAATAAAAAAATCAGAAACCAATGAAATATTTATTCTTGTACTCAAATGAAGCATGATCCAAGAACGCAACACTTCTATTGCTGTCTGGCCTGCAAAAAGCATTAATTGAGCTAAAAGTATTAGATATATAAAGTTCAAATCTTGAGTCTGAATCCCGACATCGACAATACTTTGAGTAAGAAACGGAAACAGCAATGAAAACAAACTCGCCGCAGCCAATCCTATAATTAACTGAATTACTAGGCCTTTGTAACGAAACAAATATTTTGTCAGATAACTAAAGCTCCTTTTGGAGTTTTCATCGTCCCATTCGTTTTTATAAAATTCTGGAGTTGTTTCTAAAAAAAGAGCAACTCCTTCTTCTGTTTTTTCGTGTGCATTTTTACCAATCCAAAACTTGATAAATTCTTCTTTAGAATAAATAATTAAACCGTGACTTGGGTCTGAGACATAAACTTTGTCGTTTTTTATTTTGTAAACCACAACAAAATGCTGACTATTCCAATGCACAATACAAGGCAAAGGCATTTCGTTTTGGAGAGTTTCAAAATTAGTTTTTAGCCCAAGCGTCCTAAAACCTAAAGCTTCTCCTGCATCGCTCAAACCTAAAAGACTACTGCCTTCTCGAGTGGTTTCAGAAAGGTTTCGTATTTGTTGCAGTTCAATTACTTTTCCATAATATTTTGCAATAATACGTAAGCAGGTTGGGCCGCAATCTTTAGTGTCGGGCTGTTTGTAGAAAGGGAAAGAGGTAATTTTCAAAATACGGCGATTTTTTCTTCTATTAGATTATCAATAAAAAAATTGAGCTCGTGAGCTTCATATTCTTTAGGCAGTAATTGCCCATTTACGAGAATTGCTGGTGTATAAAAAATCTTGTTTTCAAGACACCATTGGTATTGCGATTGTATTTGTGCTATTCCGATTTCAGAATAGTTGTCTTGCCATTTCAATTTCCATTGTTCAAAATCCAATCGATCGATATGCCATTCATTCAATGATAAAACCGCTTTGTTGTATTCTCCTTTTAGATAATAAGCAATTGCCTGTTTATAGATAATGTTATATGGATTCTGTAAATTCTCGACATTTATATTAAAGACAAGTTTTACCTTTAAGTAGTCTGGATTTTTGGCTTGCAGTTTTACTAGTTTTTCATAAACTTTATGACAATGCATACAAGACGCACTAAGAACTGCATTGATTGTAATTGGAGCATTTTCTTTTCCAATCACAATGGCTTGTAATTTTTCTAGAACGAGTTCTTCTACACTATTTTCACCATCAATCAAGGCTTTAAAAACAGGATATTTTCTTTTAAGCTGATTGTATTTTAACTCTATCATATTATTGGTCAAATTGTTTTTTATAAGTCTTTTAATTTCCAGAAAAAGAAAACTTATATAAATCAAAGCAAACAAAAACACAACAGCATTTTTAGCTTCAGCAAAATTTGGATTGACGCTAAAACCATAATTTAAGACCATCAAAACCTGAATTACCAATACAAGCAAGATTCCTAAACACAATATGCACCATTTTTTAACAATAAAACTTTGTACATAAGCAGAATACAACATTACCGGAATACTAAAAAAAGCTAAACAGCTATAAATAAAAATATAGTCTTGAAATTCGGTAAAAATTGAAAAAACAGTCAATCCTAAAAAGTATATTAGAGAAAGATCTGTCAATTTCAAACCTCCTAAAATTTTTGCTTTTTTTGAATGAAGGACTTCTTTACAACTTGTTTTTTTAGTAGCATAGCATATTTTTGAAATTGCAGTGTCATGAAATCCTAAATCTTCTCTAACTAAAAAAATACTAATTGTCAATCCTAAAAATGATGCTATAAAGTATCCTATTGATAAAAAAGGACTTATTATATTGTTAGTATAAACTTGAAAAAAAGCAAAACCGATTGTGACCAATAAAAACAAAGGAATGCTCTTAAAAAGAATATTTTTCTCTACGTTTTCAGCATTTTCATTTTCTTCAATAGCTACAATCATTCCGTTCCATCCTGCTAAATATTCGCTTCTGGAAAGTTTTTGAACAAAGCCATTTGCAAACTGGATCTCAAAATCTTGCCCGATTTTTTTTGTATAAACAATTTCATTTCCTGTATACGTGCAAAAAATAGAAATAAATGTATCTGGCAGATTTGGCAACTCGCTTTGATCAATTCTAGCTGCCACATTTTCGATATCATAATAATTGAACACATCAACCATAGCAATTAAGCTTGGATAATCTGGATGCGCTTCTAATTCGAGTAAAAATTTTTCTCCAAGATGACTATACTTATGCTCATGAAGGTATTTTTTTAGATAAAAAAAGTCTATCATTTTGATGAAATTAAATCTGGTTCTTCAATCATTGCTTTCAAAAAAAGTACTTTCTCTGCTAAAAAGAATCTAATTCTGTTCTGGATCAGTTCTATAAAATCGTTTTTTCCCTGCTCATCTACATCTTCTTCCAAATATGCCGTCATGTTGCGAATAAGTTGTTTATAAAGAATAGGCTCGGCAAGTTCTTCTAGAACCAATTCGTCAATTTCATCTATACTTAAACGTGATATTTTTTGATCTAATTCTGGCAGTACTACATATCTAACATTTTCATTTAATTGCTCATCAAAAAAATCAGTAATTTCTGTTTCAGATAATTTCGATAATTCAAAAGGTTTATCATTAGCAATTAAAAAATCAAATTCCTGTGGAAACTCCAAAGACATAAAATTTCTTCCTACTAAATATTCGTTTGTAAATTCTTGTTTTACATCTAAAGCATTTTTAAGCTTAAAATCATTTTTCAAATTCTGGTTTTTAGAATGATCAAATGACATATTATATTGTGAAAAATTAAAAGGGAACAATTTTCTCAATCGCTCAAAATACTCTGGATATTCTTTAATGACATAAGTCTCTAAACTACTGCAAATACGCACGCTTTTTTTGTATGTACCTAATAAATGCAAATAGCTTTTTTGGTTTGGCACTTTATCAAAATCTCCAAATCCGATATAGTTACTATCATTTGGGGTATCAGCAAACAAGCAATTAACTTTTTTTGAAGACTCTTTTACCATATTGTAAAACAATACTTGCTCAAAAAAAATATTAAAATTAAATCCGTTAATAGAATTCCAAACCAATTTATTTTTATCTACAAACTCTGATGAAATCGCTGCATATTTCTTGAAATATTCATAATTACGCCCTCCGATTATACCCATATTATAAGCGTAATTGTTATGATTATTGATGTAATCTTTCATCTCTTCTGGAACATATACTAAATGAGGATAGATGTCTTTCCACATTTCTGCATAATATTCTGTAGTAACTTCTAGATTTTGGGCAATAAATTCTCCGTTCAACAATTCATCTGAGAATTCTTTCCAAATAAATACATCTCCATCGATATGCAAAAAAGGCTCGTCTTGAAGACTATAAGTCTTAATTTTAGGCATTGCCCAAAGACTTTTATGATAATGATTGAGCTCATCTAAAACAACATGAACTTTATGATAGGGCAACTGAAGCTGATTAATCAATATTTCATACCCTTTTTGATCGGTATATAACTCTACCTTATAAAATTTAGCTAATTGATTTGCACTTAATATCCAGCTTAACCAATTGTGCGCTTCAGAAAGCCATCCGTAACTTTCAGCTAATGGATTGTCTAGATTTTGTGACCAAAATGATTGAATTATTTTCATTGATTTTATAATTTGGAGTATTTAATTAAGTTTCCATCAAGAAATACTTGCGAGAAACTATTTTTTTCATGTCTATAATAATGCTTGGTTTGTGTATTGAAAAAATACTTAGAATGAAAAATCATCTGAGTCAAATCAAACTGATTCTCCAGATTTTCATAACATAAATAATTTTGCTGTTTGGCATTTTTTCCAATAAAAACAGTCCGATTCATGTAAGAATATTGTCCTTTTTCTAAATTTCGCAATGCTGTAACATTTAACTTTTTGGACCAAAACATGTCTGTTTTAAAAAGAAAATTTTTAAAATTTGGATTTATATGATCTGTCCATTTAGCAAAAAAAATGTTTGAACTTTTTCTGACGTTGTATTTATCAATATAATAGGACTTGGGTATTTTCTTCCATCTTTTTTGAACGGCAAAAATGTTATTCTTATAACTGCTAAAATGATAGAGTAAAACCTCATACTCATTTTTATAGCTCAAAATTCCATTGTCCCATTTTATTTTTCCAGGTGTGCCCTCAATAATAAACAAATCAAAATGCACTCTAATATTGTTTTGTTCTTTTACTAAAACATGATGAATACTTTCTGTTTCTGTAGGCACATCAAGAATATTTATTCCTGAAATTACTTCATCATAAGCTCCACCGCATTCATCAAAACAATAATTGTCATTGGATGTAAAAATGAATTTATAGTCTTTACTTTTTTCAAATAGATAATTGACAATAGAATTATTTCTAAACAGTAAAAAATAACCCGACGGAAAAGAATCTTTAACCGAAATGACATCAAAATTATCCAGTAGCTCTTCGGTCATAAATTCTCTAATTCTTCCAAAAACCAAATCGATATCGCAAACGCCCCAAAAGTCATATCCAGAAATTTGATCTTGAAAGATGACACCAAATGCTGGTTTAAAATCACAAATTTTATAAGCGCTAGAGATTTGAATATCAAGATTGAGTTTTTGTGAAGCTAAAGAATTGAAATCCGCCAATGTAAATTTTATAATTTTTACATTCTTCGGAATTTCTCTTTCTTCTTCATCATCAGAAAAAATAACAAAATCGATACTTGGATTAGTCTCACAAGACTTTAGAAAAAAATCAAAATACCAAGGAAGCTTTCCTAAGTAACAGTTTAGTAATATTATTTTATTCATTTTCTCGAGCTAAAAAAACAGACTATACTATAAGATTACTTATAGCATAGTCTTTTTATAAAATTTAAAGAATGCTTAGTAGCAAATTCCTGTATAAATGTCTCCTGGATATTGTGGTTTTGGAACACATTTTAAAGTTGGTGCGCAATTAAAAATACCATGGTTTACATAGCAGAAACTTCCTGCTGGAGATCCACATCCAGATCCTCCTTGAATCATTCTCATTTCGTCTCTTTTTAAACCTTCAGTAATATTTTTTAAACTAATCTTTTTCATTTTTAATAAATTTTAATGTTTTACTTGTCTACTCATTAGCTTTTCGACTTCCGCTTTTTGGTTATTGTTTGAAATGCATTTTTATAGCTTAAGAGCAAACTGCAGTAAATGTATCTCCTGGAAATAGTGGTTTAGGAATACATTTTAAAGAAGCAGCACAATTAAACACTGGACTATTAGGAATACAAGAACTGCCCAGACCAGCGCCGCATCCGCAGCCACCTTTTATCATTCGCATTTCTTCTCTTTTCATTCCCTCATTAATACTTTTTAAATTAATTTTTTTCATTATTAATAAGTTAAACTAGCCTACTCGTAAGCTTTTCGGCTTCCGCTTTTTGGGTGTTCCAAAATCATCTTTTAGTGACATCAATTTCAGGCTCGGTCTTAGGTTGCGCAACCTGTATTTAAGAGTCTTTTAATTTGCATTTGCAACTACAAACTAATCAGACTAATAAATCAAAAAAATGGGGATTTTTAGCAGTAAAATGCTATTGATTTTTTAAAAATATAAAAAATACCTTACCGATTAACGGTAAGGTATTTCTGAATCAAACTATAACGTTATAGTGTTAATAAATAACAATAACATTAAAAAAATAATGAAATAATTATCAGTATTTCATTTTTAACCATAAAATAATAAAAATAAAATGATTGGCTGTTTTGAGAAAATTGCATAAAAAAAGGGCTGTCTATTAAGACAGCCCTTTTAAAATATTATGATCAAAAAATTAATCTAATGTGATCGTTTTAGCACCGTTATCGATTGTTAAAACTCTTGGTCCTGTTGGTCCAGTATATTTAAAGTTACTGTCACCATCTCCAGCGTTTACTAATTCGTCATCAATAGTATAACCTAATCCAGAGTAGTAAGTATAGTTATGACTTGCATCCCAGTTACCATTACTTGTAAAGTTATTTCCTAAGAATTCTCTAAATGCTTCTCCACTTTTAAGAACAACAGTTACTTGGTAAACATCTGTTTTACCAACTACTAATGGAAACTCAGTTTCAGCATCACCATCCCAAGTCCATCCTCCAGGAGTTGCAGCACCCACTAACCAGTGAGAAGTCGCTAATGGCGTATGGTAAGGAGTTGCTTTAAAAGTATAGAAATTAGAATATTGTGCTTCTGCTCCAGTACCAACTGTAGCTTTGATGCGAATATCAACACTATTTTCTTCTTTCTCAATAAAGCCACCATTAACCAAAGCAGAATTTAATTCGGCTACAGTTAACGCTTTATAACGCTCTGTTGTTGTAGTAACTGCAACAGGTGCAGCAAAGCTTGTGCCTGCTTTTGCAATTTCGATAGTATAATTAACAACAGTAGCAGTACCACTATATTTTGCATAATCCCAAATTACTGTAGTTGCAATTTCTTTTTCATTTTCTTTACTAAGAACAATGTTAAAGTCATTTTGTGGGCTAAGTAAAACTGGAGTCCCATCAGGTGTAATTACTGGTCTTTCTTCTACATCATCTGCATTACATGACACCGCTAATACACCAATGAATGCGATTAAAATTTTATATATATTTTTCATTTTATTTATTTTTTATAAGGGTTAGTTAGTATCCTGGATTTTGTTTTAAAGTTGGGTTTGCTTGAATAGCTCTTGACGGAATAGGCATCAAATCTCTATATGAATCTGTACCGCTACCATTTTTAATTCCGCCTTTCCATTGCCAAATTTTAGATGATCCTGTGAATTTACCAAAACGAATCAAATCTGTTCTTCTGTGACATTCCCAAAATAACTCACGTCCTCTTTCATCTAAAAGAAAATCTAATGTTAATTCAGAACTTGTAATAATACCAGCGCTTGCTCTTGCTCTAATTTTATTGATATATTCCAAAGCCGTAGTCATATTTCCTGTTGATGCTCCTCTAAGCGTAGCTTCAGCATACATTAAATATACATCTGATAATCTGTACATTGGAAAATCTGTATCTGGCATATCAGGTCTTTGTGCTTTAGAACCATCAGAATTTACATTTGTAAATTTTGTAACTGCATAACCATTAGTAAACACTCCGTAATCAGCTATATCCAAAGTCTGTCCGTCAGTAAAAAATGTTCCTCTTTTATCAGAAGCTGCATTTACGTCAGGAAATAAACTAACAAACTCTGGTCTTGTTCTGATACCAGACCAACCTCCATCCATTCCTTGATCTGCACTAACCATTTTTCCTCCAATAGAAGCGTGTAAAATGAAACTCATACCTCCACCAATTGCTCTAATTGCATTTCCATCTCCAACAACAGGGAAAATAACTTCATTTTGCGCTCCATTTCTATCATTATCTGCAGAAAATAAATAGCGGTAAGGAACATTAGCAAAAGTATATGCAGAACCTGTTACAATTTCGTTACATATTGTAGCTACATCATTATATCTTTCTGTTCCTGTATAAACTTTAGAGTTTAAATAAATTTGTGCTAATAAAAATTTAGCTGCTGTTTTATCAACTCTACCATATTCATTAGATCCAGAAGCTGCTAAAGTAGCATCCATGTCTTTTAATTCTGACTCTACAAAAGCAAAAACTTCTGCTCTTGTTTTTTGTTCTGGAAAGTAATACCCAACTGGATCTTTTTCAGTTGTAATAGGCACGTTTCCAAACAAATCCATTAAATTCACATACGAAAAAGCTCTTAAAAAACGTGCTTCTGCTCTTAAAGTAGTTACTTCTGCTTTTACTTTTGCATCAAAACCTCTTTCTTCAAGTTTTTCGTCTGTACTTTGTCTTAAAAATTCATTTGCAACACTAATTTCATAAAAAGCTCTTGAAAAAATTCCGTACAAGAACTGATTACTTGGGCTCCATTTTTGTCCATTTATAGCTGGCAAACCATCATCACTCCAAGCAACAATAGCTTCATCTGTTGGAAATTCCTGAGTAACAAACATCAACCTAAGGTAACTACTGAAATCTCCTCCAAGACCTGCAATATCTGCTTGACCATCACCATCATTTCCTCCTACATATAAACCAGCATATAATTTTGCTAATACTTGTTTGTAAGATGTTGGATCTTTAAAAAAGTCATCAGAAAGAAACTCGTCATCATCCTTTGGCGTTACATCTAAGTCGCTTGTACATGAAGCAAGTGTCATACTCACTCCCAAAATCAATAGGAGAAAGTAAGATATATATTTAAATGATATTTTCATTTTGTTTATTTTTTAAATTTAATTTTCAATGTACTATTAGAAATTCGCATTTACTCCAAACAAGAATGTTCTCGCTCTTGGATAAACATTATTATCTATTCCGTTGAATTTTTCAGGATCTAAACCATTGTATTTTGTAAGTACAAAAACATTTTGAACTCCCGCTGTAAATCGTAATGAAGCTGCTTTTAGTAATGATTTATCAAATGTATATCCTAATACAATGTTGTCTAACTTAATAAAAGAAGCATCTTTTACGTAATAATTTGAGTAATTACGTTGAGTTCCATTTGAATTACTTTCAGTTGTAAAACCTGTATTGTAATAATCTTTTGTAATATTTGCTAGATCAGAATCTCTTCTTAAACCTGCTTGTAAATATCCTTTATCAGAACTTACGTTATCAAAAATATAATTTCCTAAACTAGCTCTCCAGTTCATTGTAAAATCGAATTTTTTGTAATTCAAAGTAGAGTACAATCCAAAAGTATAATCTGCTGTTGGCTTATGATATTTATAACGGTCAGCATCTGTAATTACACCATCACCATTTCTATCTGCGTAAGCCCCTTGAATAGGTCTTTTGTTTGCATCGTATAATTGCTCAAATACAAAGAATGAATTTGGAGCATAACCTTCAGAGTGAATTAACACTTGGTTACCAGTACCTCCGGCAATTACATCTCCGGTGATATATCCCTGAAATCCTGGAGCTGTTACCCCTAAGTCAGAAATTTTTTGATCAATGTAAGTTACGTTGGCAGCAACATTCCATGTTAATTTATCATTTTTAATAATATCCGATTGAAGGCTAAATTCAACCCCTTTAGTTCTAACGCTTCCAATGTTGCTATATCCTTGGTTACGAATGTTTGCTCCATCTGGAACTGGGATATCTGCTAATAAATCACTAGATTTTTTATCAAAATAGTTAATAGAACCTGTCAATCTTTCTTTAAAGAAACCAAAATCAACACCAATGTTCATCTCGGCCAAATCTTCCCATTTAATATTCTCATTGTATCCTTCTGGTCTTGCTGCTTTGTAAATAACACCATCAAATAGATACTGCGTATTAATCGTTCCAAAAGTTACCCTTCTTAAGAAATCATATGCAGGTGGAATATCTTGCTGACCAGTAGTTCCGTATCCAACTCTTAATTTTAAACTAGATAATGTTTCATTATCTTTTAAGAATGACTCTTCAGCTACATTCCATGCAAAAGCACCTCCGGCGAAGTTACCCCATCTATTTTCTTTAGAGAAACGTGAAGTCCCATCTCTTCTGTAATTAACAGTTAATAAATATCTACTGTCATATCCTAAATTCACACGCCCAAAATACGATTGCAAATTGATGTCTGGATCAGTTGTAACGTCTGCTGGTGGATTTGGTTGTTTGATATCTCCAGAATTAAATCCTTCTCTCTGGAATAATTGATAGTTATAACCAGCTGTTGCATCAATTTTAAACTTACCGATATCTTTAGTATAGTTAAAGTATGTGTTTAAGTTTTTGTTCTGACGATTATCTGTATAGTGAGTATAGCCTCCTAAGTTTACCCAATTACCTTTATCAAATGAATTAGGCTGATATCCTAAAATACTTTCAGTACTTATTGCATTGTACCCATCACTGTCAAATTTATCGATACCTGCTTCGGCAACGATTCTTAAATCTTCGAAGAAATGGAATTTATAGTCTAATCTAATATTACCCCATTTTCTTGTAGAAGTTGCTCTTCTATCTTCTTGATTTAATCTTGCCACAGGGTTTCTTGCTGGCAATAACGGTACATTTCCATTTCCTTCCAACCACTCGAAGTATCCTCCGTAACGAGAACCTGCTTGATAAACTGGTTGTGTTGGATCAAATATGATTGCACTACTAATTACTGCTCCTTCATTTTGGAATTGATTTTTTCCAAAAGCTAAATTTCCTGTAATATCTATTTTTAAATGATTATCAAATAAAACTGGATTTAACGATAACGATGTCGTAGTTCTCTCAAAAGAAGTATTTCTTAAAATTCCAGGATTATCAACATTTCCAACAGATAAACGTGCTGGTAATTTATTAAATAAAGAACCGCTTACAGATATATTATTGTTGGTTGTAAGAGCAGTATGAAAAATTTCATCTTGCCAATTTGTGTTTGCTGTACCCAATAAAGCTTTTTGAGCTGAAGTACCATTTGCATTTACAATAGCACGATATTCATCTGCACTCATCACATCAACAGTGTTAGCAACAGTATTGATACCAACTTGAGAGCTAAAGTTTACTTTTACGCCACCTTTAGTTCCTTTTTTAGTAGTAATTACGATTACACCATTTGCGGCACGAGAACCGTAAATTGCTGCTGCAGATGCATCTTTCAAAACAGTAAATGATTCGATATCACTAGGATCTATTGTAGACAATATACTAGTTGCTCCACTAGGAACTGCATTACTCATTGGAAGTCCATCAATTACAATTAATGGCTCATTAGAAGCACTTAATGAAGATCCTCCACGAATTCTAATATCAGCTTTTGCTCCTGGAGCTCCACCCCCAACTACATTAACACCAGCAATACGTCCGCTGATTAATGTTTCTGGAGTTACGTTAATCCCTTTATTAAAATCTTTTGCTGCAATTTGAGAAACAGATCCTGTTGCATCTTTTTTCTTCACAGTACCGTAACCAACTTGTACCACAACTTCTTTAAGCTGATTAGTATCTTCTTCTAAAGAAATGTTAAGTGTTTTTTGACCATTGTAGTCAATTGTTTCGGTTTTGTATCCAATAAAAGAAACAACGATTTTGTTACCGTTTTTAACATTTGACAGCTGGTAATTTCCATCAAATCCAGTTGATGCACCATTTGGAGCACCTTGTACATTTACATTTACTCCTGGGATTGGCTGACCAGTTGTTTTGTCAACAACAGTCCCTTTTAAAGTGTTCTGAGCCAACACTGTAAAAGGCAACAATAGGAATAAAAATAACAACTTTTTGTAAATTGTTTTCATACTTTTTGTTTAAATTAGTTTTGAGTTTTTGAATGTTAGTTAAGTTTTTAATTTTACTTCGAATTCCAAAATTATGAATTTATTAACATGCTCGACAGGAGGCTATTTTTATTGCTTTACGAAAACGTGGTAGTGTTGAAAACTTTCTATTTTTTGTAATCTTTTAGCGTTAAAATTGCAAATACCAAAAATATTATACACCTTTATTACTAATTAGATTTTTTTCAACTAACCTCATGAAACGTAAAATAACCCTCAAACAGATTGCAAAGGAGCTTGACGTGTCTATCTCAACTGTCTCAAAATCACTAAGAAACAGTCTCGAAATTGGAGAAGAAACACGACTGAAAGTGCAGGCTTTTGCGAAGTTTTACAACTACAAACCAAACAATATTGCTCTAAGTTTAAAAAACCGAAAAACGAAGAGTATCGGGATTATTATTCCAGAAATTGTACACTACTTTTTCTCAACTGTTATCAATGGTGTAGAGCAGGTTGCAAACGAACACGGATACAGTGTAGTCATCTGTGTATCAGATGATTCTTTTGATAAAGAAGTTCTAAACATGGAAATGTTAGCCAATGGAAGTATCGATGGTTTTATCATGTCTCTTTCTAAAGAAACACAGTTTAAAGGAGACTTTCATCATATTACCGAAGTTATCAATCAAGGGATGCCTGTAGTAATGTTTGATCGTGTTACTAATGATATTTTATGCGATAAAGTAATTATTGATGATAAATCGGCTGCTTATGAAGCAGTTCAAAGCTTAATCGACAATGGCCGCAAAAAGATTGCTCTAGTTACTACAGTCGATTATGTAAGCGTTGGAAAATTGAGAACCGATGGCTACGAAAAAGCTTTATTAGATAATGGATTACCCTTTAATGAAGACTTAATCATCAAAATTGAAGATGTAGAAACTTGCGAAATAACCATCAGTCAGCTTTTGCACGAAAGAGCTTTTGATGCTGTTTTTGCTGTAAATGAGCTTTTTGCCGTAACAATTATAAAAACGGCTAATAAAATGGGGCTTAAAGTTCCTGAAGATTTAGCAGTAATTGCATTTACTGACGGAATTATTTCAAAATATTCTACCCCAACAATTACAACCGTTAGTCAAAGTGGTGAAAAAATGGGCAACAAAGCAGCTAAAATGCTTATCGAAAGACTTGAGGCCGAAGAAGATGACGACGAAGAACATACTGAAAACTATACCACAGAAGTCATAGAAACTCATTTAATAAAAAGAGAATCTACTGACTAAAAAACTTAAAATCAACACTTTCTAAAGCCATAAAAAATATTTATGGCTTTTTTATTAGCATAAATAAAAAAATAATTTATAATTTTACGCCCATCAAGGCTTTTAGTTTTACTTCGAAAAGAACAAAGTTTTGATAAGCAAGGCGCTTATCGTATAATTTTTCAAATTACGATAATGGAAAAGCGTAAATTAAGTTTCTGGGAAATCTGGAATATGAGTTTCGGTTTCTTAGGAATCCAAATGGGGTTTGCACTTCAAAATGCAAATGCCAGCAGAATTCTTCAAATTTTTGGTGCCGACGTACATGAACTTTCGTGGTTCTGGATTATTGCTCCTCTTATGGGATTAATAGTACAGCCCATCATTGGTCATTACAGTGACAAAACTTGGGGAAAATTCGGCAGACGAAAACCTTTCTTTTTAGTGGGAGCCGTTTTAGCTTCGGTAGGATTAATTCTAATGCCACAAGCTAATATTTTCATTTCTGTACTTCCTGCTTTATGGGTTGGAGCCGGAATGTTAATGATAATGGATGCTTCTTTCAACATTGCCATGGAGCCTTTTCGTGCACTTGTTGGAGATAATTTAAGAACAGATCAGCGTACTGCAGGATTTAGTATTCAAACCTCATTAATTGGTTTTGGAGCCGTGATTGGTTCAGCACTTCCATACATTTTAACGAAATATTTTGGTGTACCAAACAGCACTGTTCCGGGAAGTGTTCCGTTGAATTTGACTTTGTCGTTTATCATTGGTGCAGCGGTTTTAATTGGTTCAATCTTAGTGACCTTATTTACAACCAAAGAATATTCACCAGAAGAACTGGCAAAATTTGAAGATCCTCAAAATGAAGTGATTGTTGATTCTGAGGAAAAATCAAAAATTACAGACATCTTTACTGATTTTGCAAAAATGCCAGTAACAATGCGTCAGCTTAGCTGGGTACAATTTTTCTCTTGGTTCGGATTATTCGGAATGTGGGTTTTTACAACTCCAGCAATTGCACATCATATTTACGGTTTGCCTTTAGAAGATACTTCAAGCCAGCAATATCAAGATGCTGGAGACTGGGTTGGAATTCTATTCGGTGTTTACAACTTAGTTTCTGCCATTGTTGCTTTATTTTTCTTGCCATACATCGCTAAAAAAATCGGTCGAAAAGCAACACATTCACTTTCATTAATCATTGGAGGAATTGGTTTAATCTCAATTTATTTCATGCCAAATGAAGACTGGGTTGTATTGCCAATGATTTTAATTGGAGTTGCCTGGGCAAGTATTTTGGCTATGCCATATGCAATTCTTGCAGGATCTATCACGCCGAAAAAAATGGGAGTTTACATGGGAATCTTCAACTTCTTTGTTGTTATTCCGCAAATTGTAAATGCATTAATTGGTGGCCCAATCGTAAAATATCTTTATAACGGAGATGCCATTTATGCTTTAGTTACAAGCGGAGTTAGTTTCTTAATCGCTGCAGCTTTAGTTTTTAAAGTAAAAGACGTAGACGACGTTTCTCAAAAATCATAATTAAGAATAATTTTTTCACTAAAATGAATAAAAAAGCATTTATATTCGACTTGGACGGTGTAATCGTTGACACCGCTAAATATCACTTTTTGGCGTGGCAAAAAATCGCTCAGTCATTAAATATAAATTTTACGCATGAAGACAATGAACTTTTAAAAGGCGTGAGCCGTGTTCGTTCTTTAGACATTATACTTGGATTAGGCAATGTTCAAGCTTCTCAGGAAGACAAAGACAAATGGCTAGTTCAAAAAAACGAAGATTATTTATCTTATTTAGTTCACATGGATGAAAGTGAGGTTCTTCCAGGAGTTTTAAAAATTCTACAACTATTAAAAGAGAAAAATCAAGGAATTGCATTGGGCTCTGCCAGCAAAAATGCAAGACCAATTTTAGAAAAAACTGGAGTTCTATCTTACTTCGATGTTATTGTTGACGGAAATGATGTTACCAATGCAAAACCAGATCCAGAAGTATTCTTAAAAGCGGCTCAATTATTACATATTGATCCAAAAAATTCAATTGTATTTGAAGATTCTGTTGCCGGAATTCAAGCGGCAAATATTGCAGAAATGGTAAGTGTTGGAATTGGTGAGGAAACAATTTTACATGAAGCTGATCATATTTTTAAAGATTTTACCCAAATCACAACAAGCTTTATTGAAGAGCTAATTGATAATTAGAAAATGTGTCAATGAGATAATGATCTCACCGACAGATATTCTAATACCTCAATTACTCAAATGAATGTAAAAAAGTTAATAAGAACCAAGGCAATTATCTAATTCCCTTAATTGCCGTATTTTCTAATTTAAAGAAAAAATGAATCAAGATTATATAAAACCAGACAATTGGTCCATAATAGAAGAAGGATTTGATGTCGAAAGAGTAAAATCGTCTGAAAGTCTTTTTAGTATCGGAAATGGTGCTATGGGACAACGTGCGAATTTTGAAGAAACATATTCTGGAGAAACTTTCCAAGGAAGTTATATTGCAGGGATTTATTACCCAGACAAAACAAAAGTGGGCTGGTGGAAAAACGGTTATCCGAAATATTTCGCTAAAGTTTTAAATGCTCCAAACTGGATTGGAATTGATATTGAAGTCAACGAAGAAAATCTTGATTTACATAATTGTAAAGAAGTTAGAAATTTCCGCAGAGAATTGAATATGAAAGAAGGATGGTACAATCGTTCTTTTGAAGCTATTCTAAAAAACGGAACTGAAATCGCTGTAAACATTCGTCGTTTTCTTTCATTAGATTTAGACGAAGCTGGAGTTATCAAATACGATATTACGCCTTTAAATAAAGATGCAAAAATCGTTTACAAACCTTACGTTGACGCTGGTGTAACCAATGAAGATGCCAACTGGGAAGAAAAATTCTGGGAACCACTTGAAGTTAAAAAGGGAACAAACGAAGCTTTTGTAACAGCTCAGACTTACAAAACGCATTTTAAGGTTACTACTTTCATGCACAATACGATTTTTGCTAATGGCGAAAATGCAAATATTTCGCCTTCAACAATCGATTCAACGGTAGATAAAGTTCAATATACTTACGGAACTATAATTGCAAAAGGACAAACCTCAACAATTCAAAAAATTGGAGGCTATACCGTTTCTTTAAACCATGAAAATACTTTGGCTGGAGCCGAAAAAGTAATCAAATCTGCTGTTGCTTTAGGATATGATGCTTTGCTTCAAAATCAAATTGAAGCTTGGGCAAAAATCTGGGAAATGTCAGATATTACTATTGAAGGCGATGTAAAAGCACAACAAGGAATTCGTTTCAATATTTTCCAATTAAACCAAACGTATTCAGGAAAAGATTCTCGTTTAAACATTGGTCCAAAAGGATTTACCGGAGAAAAATACGGCGGATCAACTTATTGGGATACTGAGGCGTATTGTATTCCGTTTTACATGGCGACAAAAGACCAACAGGTTGCAAGAAACTTATTGACATATCGTTACAATCAATTAGACAAAGCGATTGAAAATGCTAAAGATAATTTAGGTTTCAAAAATGGCGCTGCATTGTATCCGATGGTTACGATGAATGGTGAAGAATGTCACAACGAATGGGAAATCACACATGAAGAAATCCATAGAAATGGTGCGATTGCTTTTGCGATCTACAACTATAACCGTTACACGGGAGATTACTCTTATATTCCAGAAAAAGGTCTTGAGGTTTTAATCGGGATTGCGCGTTTTTGGCACCAAAGAGCTTCTTTTTCTAAAGATAAAAACCAATATGTAATTCTTGGAGTTACAGGACCAAACGAATACGAAAACAACATCAACAATAATTTCTATACCAATTATATTGCAAAATGGTGTATTGATTTTGCTGCTGAACAAATTGAAAAAGTAGCTTCAGAATATCCTTCAGATCACAAACGCATTTTAGAAAAAGTGAGCCTTTCGGCGAATGAAATTCAAGAATGGAAAAAAGTAGCAGATGATATGTACTTTCCAATTTCTCAAGAACTTGGCATCTATTTACAGCAAGATGGTTTCTTAGACAAAGATTTAGTTCCGGTAAAAGATTTAGATAAATCACAACGCCCGATTAACCAAAAATGGTCTTGGGATCGCGTATTGCGTTCGCCTTACATCAAACAGGCTGACGTTTTACAAGGTTTTTATTTCTTCGAAGATCATTTCTCTAAAGAAGAATTAAAACGCAATTTCGAATTTTATGAGTCATTTACGGTTCACGAAAGTTCACTTTCGCCTTGCGTTCACTCGATTCAAGCTGCAGCTTTAGATAAAATGGACATGGCATATACATTTTATTTAAGAACTTCTCGTTTAGATTTGGACGATTATAATAAAGAAGTAGAAGAAGGTTGTCACATCACGTCAATGGCCGGAACTTGGATGAGTATCGTAGAAGGTTTTGGAGGAATGCGTGTTAAAAATGACCAATTACACTTCTCTCCAAAAATCCCAAAAGAATGGAACGGTTACTCTTTTAAAATTAATTTCAGAAACCAAATTTTAAAAGTAGCTGTAAATCATAACGAAACAACTTTTACTGTAGACGGCGATCAAGATTTAACAATTATCGTAAATGGAAATCCTGTAATTGCAAGTAAATTTGTACAAATAAATTAAATACAATACTCTAAAAATCAAAAAACATGAAAAACTTATTTTTCGCAAGTTTAATCTTGTTTGCTTTTAGCTCAATTGCAGAAGCACAACAATTAAAATCACCCGAAGGAAAGTTCGTAATGGAATTTTCTCTTCAAAACGACGGAACTCCAACGTACAATTTAAAATACAAAAACAAAGAAGTTGTAAAAACCAGTAAATTAGGTCTTGAACTTAAAGATGATAAAAAATCTTTATTGAACGACTTTACAATTACTGATACGAAAACCTCAACTTTTGATGAAACTTGGAAACCGGTTTGGGGAGAAGTTGATCACATCAGAAATCATTATAATGAATTGGCTGTTACTTTAAACCAAAAAGGAACAGACAGACAAATCGTAATCCGTTTCCGTTTATTTGATGATGGTTTAGGATTCAGATATGAATTTCCTGCACAAAAGAATCTTACTTACTTTGTAATCAAAGAAGAGAGATCTCAATTTGCCATGACCGGAGATCATACTGCTTTTTGGATTCCTGGAGATTATGACACTCAGGAATACGATTATACAAAATCTAAATTATCAGAAATTAGAGGTTTATCTGAGAAAGCATATACAGCAAACGTTTCTCAAAAATCTTTTTCACCAACAGGAGTTCAGACTTCTTTGATGTTAAAAACTGCTGACGGAATCTACATCAACTTACACGAAGCAGCTTTGATTGACTATTCTTGTATGCACTTAAATTTAGACGATAAAAACTTAGTTTTCGAATCTTGGTTAACACCAGATGCAAAAGGAGACAAAGGTCATATGCAAGCGCCAAATCATTCGCCTTGGAGAACGATTATTGTAAGCGACGATGCTAGAGAAATCTTAGCTTCAAAAATGACTTATAACTTAAACGATCCATCAAAAATTGACAATACTTCTTGGATTAAGCCTGTTAAATATGTTGGTGTTTGGTGGGAAATGATTACAGGGAAAAGCTCTTGGTCATACACAAACGATTACCCAACAGTTCAATTAGGTGTTACAGATTTCGCGAAAGCAAAACCAAACGGAACTCACGGTGCCAACAATGCTAACGTAAAAAAATACATTGACTTCGCTGCTGCAAATGGTTTCGATGCCGTTTTAGTTGAAGGATGGAATGAAGGCTGGGAAGACTGG
>NZ_DHEI01000034.1:18476-22508 GCF_002399805.1 Flavobacterium sp. UBA4854 | reverse complement strand
TAACAAAAGTCAATTGAAGTTTTTAGTACTCAGAGCGGGACTTGAACCCGCACGAACATTGCTGTTCACTGGATTTTAAGTCCAGCGTGTCTACCAATTTCACCATCCGAGCATTGTATGGTTTTAGAGCGAAAAACGGGGCTCGAACCCGCGACCTCGACCTTGGCAAGGTCGCGCTCTACCAACTGAGCTATTTTCGCATTTTCAAATTTATTAAGAACCGCAACACTTGTTTTGTTTTGTATTGCGAGTGCAAATTTAGGACATTTATTCAATTACACAAGCGTTTTTTCAAAAAAAAATCTACTTATTTTATAACGTTCTGATAACCTAAAGTTTAAATTTGAAAAATTTTTAAATTTTATTTCTTTACCAGCATTCTTTTAATCTCATTCAATTTCATCAGCGCTTCTACTGGTGTAATTGCATTAATATCGAGATTTAAAATTTCTTCTTTTATCTCTTCCAACAAAGGATCATCTAGATTAAAGAAACTCATCTGCATTTCTTCATTTGCCGATTTTATTCCGTTCAAAGCATCGCTTGAATGATTTTTTTCTAATTTCTTTAAAAGCTTTTGTGCTTTTGAAACAACCAATTGAGGCATTCCAGCCATTTTTGCCACGTGAATTCCGAAACTATGCGCACTTCCTCCTTTTACTAGTTTTCTAACAAAAAGAACGGTATCTTTTAGTTCTTTTACAGCCACATTGAAATTCTGGATTCTCGGCATAGATTCTGTCATTTCATTCAGCTCATGATAATGCGTTGCAAAAAGCGTTTTTGCTCTTCCTGGGTGTTCATGCAAGAACTCAGCAATTGCCCAAGCAATCGAGATTCCGTCATAAGTACTTGTCCCTCTTCCAATCTCATCTAACAATACCAAACTTCTATCTGATAAGTTATTCAAAATAGAAGCTGTTTCGTTCATTTCTACCATAAAAGTAGATTCTCCCATCGAAATATTATCTGAAGCTCCAACTCTGGTAAAAATCTTATCTACGATTCCCATTCTAACACTATCAGCAGGAACAAAACTTCCCATTTGAGCCAGAAGTACAATCAAAGCCGTTTGTCTTAAAATAGCCGACTTACCCGACATGTTTGGCCCGGTAATCATAATAATCTGCTGCGTCTCTCTGTCTAAGAAAACATCATTGGCAATATAAGGCGTTCCAACTGGCAATTGTTTTTCAATTACAGGATGCCTTCCGTTTTTGATATCCAATTCAAATGTATCATCGATTTCAGGTTGCACATATTGATTTTCGACAGCCATTTGCGTAAATGAACATAAACAATCCAATTGCGCAACCAAATACGCGTTCATTTGAACTGGTTTGATATATGTCGAAATCCAAGCTACTAATTGCTCAAAAAGCTCACTTTCTATTTTATAGATTTTTTCTTCGGCTCCTAAAATCTTCGTTTCGTATTCTTTTAATTCTTCGGTAATATAACGCTCCGCATTTACCAAAGTCTGTTTACGAATCCATTCTTCTGGAACTTTATCTTTATGCGTGTTTCTAACTTCGATATAATATCCGAAAACATTATTAAAAGAAATTTTTAATGACGAAATTCCAGTTCTTTCAGATTCTCTTTTTTCAATTCCTTCTAAAAATTCTTTTCCTGAAGTTGAAATTGCACGAAGTTCGTCCAATTCTTCATTTATTCCGCTCGCAATAGCATTCCCTTTCGAAATGGCAACTGGAGCATCTTGATTTAGTGTAGTCTTAATTTTTTCGCGAAGCAGATCGCACGCATGCAAACTGTCTCCAATAACTTTTACCGCTTCTTGCGGACTTTCTAACGCAAGAGTTTTAATTGGAATAATGGCATCCAAAGATTCCTTTAAATACACGATTTCACGAGGAGAAACTTTTCCTGCAGCAATTTTAGAGATTAAACGTTCTAAATCTGAAATCTGCTTGATTTGATATTGGATATTATGCAGAATTTCAGAATTCGATTTTAAATACGCTACGACTTCATGTCTGCTTTTTACCTTATTCGCATCTTTCAATGGCAAAGCCAGCCAACGCTTCAGTAAACGTCCTCCCATTGGAGAAAGCGTTTTATCAATAACATCCAAAAGTGTAACTGCATTTGGATTATAGCTGTGATATAATTCCAAGTTTCTAATCGTAAAGCGATCCATCCAAACGTAAGCATCTTCTGCAATACGCTGAATCGCTGTAATATGTTGTACACGATTATGCTGTGTTTCTGATAAATAGTACAAAATTGCTCCGGAAGCAATAATTCCTTCTTTCAATTCTTCGACACCAAATCCTTTTAAGGAATTCGTTTGGAAATGCTTTGTTAAGGTTTCTAATGCATAATCTTCTTTATAGATCCAATCTTCTAAATAAAAACTATGAAAATCTTCTCCAAAAGCATTTTTAAAATCACCTTTATTATTCTTTGGCACTAAAACCTCACTCGGATTAAAGTTTTGAAGCAACTTATCAATGTATTCTGCATTTCCTTGAGCCGTTAAAAACTCTCCTGTTGAAACATCTAAAAAAGAAATTCCGATATTTTTATTCGCAAAATAAACAGATGCTAAGAAGTTATTCGATTTTGACTGTAAGACCTCATCGTTTAAAGAAACTCCAGGAGTTACAAGCTCCGTTACACCTCTTTTTACAATAGTTTTTGTCATTTTAGGATCTTCCAACTGATCACAGATTGCTACACGAAGCCCAGCTTTTACCAATTTTGGCAAATAAGTATTTACAGAATGATGTGGAAACCCCGCTAATGCTGTTTCTGTATCAGATCCAGCTCCTCTTTTAGTTAAGGTTATCCCTAAAATTTTAGAAGCTCTAATGGCGTCTTCTCCAAAGGTTTCATAAAAATCTCCTACTCTGAAAAGCAGACATGCATCAGGATATTTAGCCTTGATCTCGTTGTACTGTTTCATTAAAGGTGTTTCTTTCACCACTTTTTCTTTAGCTGCCAAATTATTATATTTTAAATGAAAAAATTAAGACAGCGAATTTATGCTTTTTTAACCGTATATCGAAAGCTTCAAAAATTAAAATATTTTAAGATATTTTTAGGTTGTGATTTAAGAATTTTATATAGCTTTGTTTATCATTTAAAAAAAAGACCCTTAAAGATGAAAAAAATAATCTTATTCGCTATGTTAGCTGTAGCTGGTATCACAGCTACTAATGCACAAACAACTAAAAAAGCTAAAGCTGAGAAAGTTGCTAAAGTTGAAGGAGCTGGAATGCTTTTCGAAACAGAAACTATTGATTACGGAACTATCGCACACAATGCTGATGGAAAACGTGAATTTGTTTTTGTTAACAATGGTACAAAACCATTAATTATCACTAACACTCAAGGATCTTGTGGATGTACTGTTCCAACTACTCCAAAAGAACCAATCGCTCCAGGAGCTAAAGGTGTTATTGGTGTAAAATATGCTACTGACAGAGTTGGTGCTTTTACAAAAACTGTAACTGTAACTTCTAACGCAGAAGGACAACCAACAAAAATCCTTACTATTAAAGGTACAGTTTTACCAGATCCAGTAAAAAGCTAATCTGAGAAACATTTAAAATAATCAAAAAGCTTCCTTATCTTTGGAAGCTTTTTTTATGACTACAATTTAAAAACAATGAGAAAACTCGAAAACAGCGAACTAGACCGTAAATCAATTGAAGATTTTAAAAAATCGGAGAAAACCCCTTTAATATTAGTTTTAGACGATATTCGAAGTCTGCATAATATTGGTTCTGTTTTTAGAACTGCTGATGCGTTTTTGATTGAAAAAATAATTCTTTGCGGCATTACAGCAACTCCTCCAAATAAAGAAATTCATAAAACTGCTCTTGGCGCGACTGAAACTGTTGCTTGGGAACATCACGAAAGTGTTCTGGAAGTTATCGAAAACTTAAAGAAAGAAAATGTATTAACAATGGCTATCGAACAAGTTGAAAGTGCTGTCTTTCTTCAAGATTTTAAAATTGAAAAAGATCAGAAATATGCCTTAGTTTTCGGAAATGAAGTTTATGG
>NZ_DHEI01000034.1:12850-18210 GCF_002399805.1 Flavobacterium sp. UBA4854 | reverse complement strand
TGTTTTTATTAAAAAAATGTGATTTTATAATATTTTTAAGCTTTAAATTGTTAGAAATGTAAATATATTTTTTTATTATTATAAAAGTGATACTTTTATAAAATGAAAAATAATTACTCCCTAAAAATATCTTTTTTATTCATTTTATTGCTGTCCAATTTTATTGGTTCTGCACAACAATATACTTCCATTCCTGACTCTAATTTCGAACAAGCTTTAATCGATTTAAATATTGATAGCGGAGCTATTGACGGTCAAGTCCTGACTGCAAACATTATAAATTTAAAAACATTAGAGCTTCGAGGAAAAAATATTCTAGATTTAACAGGAATTGAATACTTTACAAATTTAGAAAGCTTGGACTTGGGAGTAATCAACAATGACCCTAATAGAAACAACAAAATCAGCTTCTTTAGATATTACCAAAAACACAAAGCTCAAATTTTTAAATTGCTATTACAATAATCTAACAAGTCTTGATGTATCAAAAAACTTCAATCTGACCGAATTGCATATCGTTGGCAATAAATTAAACAGCATAAATGTTTCCAACAATAAACTTTTAAGGGTTTTTGAGTTGCGGCAGCAATAATTTTACAGATCTAGATGTAACTCAAAATACGGCTTTAGAAATTTTAAATTTTGACAGAAACAAATTAACAGATATAGACCTTTCTAATAATATAGCATTAACCTCTTTAACCTCTAACTACAATCAACTAACAAGTCTTAACATTAGTAAAAACACAAAATTGGATTTTCTATCGTACTAGTTTCAATAAATTAACTAGCCTTGATGTTAGCCAAAATACAATTATTCAAGGCATAACATGTGATGTCAATGAAATTACAAGTTTAGATGTCAGCAATAATACCATATTAAAATCTTTAGCTTTAAACAGTAATAAGGTAAGTGTTCTTGGATATTTCTAAAAATCTTCAATTATTTGCTCTAGATGCTGCCAACAATCAACTAACTAGTATTGATGTAACCAAACATCTCAAGCTTAAACAATTTACAATATTGGTGGCAATTCATATATCAAATCTAGATGTTACAAACAATGGCGCATTAGAGATATTGCGATTTAGCTCAACAAATGTTCCTGAGCATTGACGTTTCTAAAAATCCTAAACTTACACAATTATATTGCTCTAATACCTTATTAACTTCTTTAGATGTTTCTAAGAATCCTAAATTAGCCTCTTTTATTTGCAATAGCAATTCATTAACTTCTTTAAATTTAAAAAACGGAAACAATACATCTATTTACAATTTAAGTTTAGTCTCCAACCCAAGCCTTAAGTGCATTCAGGTAGACGATGCAAACTATTCCGATACCAGATGGTCTACTTACAAAGATGCTACAGCTAGTTATTCTAACGATTGCAGTAAATTTTCCGCTATTGCTCCGCCAGTAATCAAAGCCACTGGCGATCAATTGTACTGCCCTCAAGGCACTATAAAAATTGTAACAGATGTCACAATAACTCACGACCCTTTAGAAACAGGAACTGAAGCCATTTATATTCAGGTTTCTTCAGGATATTCAAGTGGTTTTGACAAACTTGAACTTTCAAACCCTACCTCACACCCAACTATAATTACAAGCTGGGATGCCGTGGCAGGAAAATTAACATTATCAAGTCCGACGGGAGCTGATGTTTTATATTCTGATTATGTTAACGCTATTAAGGATGTAGTTTTCACAAATTCTTCTGCTACAGCATCTGGAATTAGAACGTTTTCCATAACAATGGGCAAGGCAAATTATTTACCTTCTACTCAGCATTATTATGAATATGTTCCAAATATTGCCATTACATGGACAGCGGCGCGAGATGCAGCAGCAGCTCGTACTTATTACGGTCTCAAAGGATATTTAGCTACTATTTTATCTGCAGATGAAGCTAAATTAATTGGTGAACAAGCTTCTGGAACTGGATGGATTGGAGGAAGTGATGCCGAAACAGAAGGTGTTTGGAAATGGGTTACAGGTCCTGAAGCAGGAACTATTTTTTGGAATGGAAACGCAAACGGTTCTACACCAAATTTTGCTTTCTGGAACACAGGAGAACCAAACAACCAAGGTGATGAAGATTATGCGCACATCACTCAACCTGGCGTTGGAATACGAGGCTCTTGGAATGATTTATCAAATACTGGTTCACTTACACCTGGTGATGCTTATCAACCAAAAGGATATATTGTAGAATATGGCGGAATGCCAGGAGAAGCTCCATTAGAGATTGCAACCAGCACTAAAATCACAATTCCTGTTGCAACACCAGCCATTGATCCAACTCCTGTTTGTGATTCTGGAAGTTTTACCTTTAATGCAACTGCAAGTGCTGGAGCAACAATCAGATGGTTTGATTCTGCGGTTGGCGGAAATTTATTAGCAACAGGTTCCTCCTACACTACTCCGACATTAACTACAACTACAACATATTATGTTGATGCTGGCTGCGAATCAAATCGTAAATCGGTAAAAGCAACTGTAAATACAACTCCCTCAGATCCTATTGCAGAGCAAGATACTTACACTAATTGCGGTCCAGGTTCTTTAACCATTAAAGCAACTTCAAATGTTGGATCTATAAACTGGTACGATACAGCAACTGGCGGTACGAGTCTTTATATGGGTACAGCTTTTACAACTCCAAAAATTTCATCAAACACAACTTATTATGCTGAAGCATCGAACGGTTCTTGTATAAATACGACTAGGATTCCAATAAATATTGAGATTTATACTCCTCCAGCTGTTTCTGATGAAACTTTGCCTTTGTGCCAATTTCAATCCATAACATTAGATGCTGGAATTTCTGGAATGAATTATTTATGGTCAAATGGCGCTACAACTCAAACTATCAGTATCAATACCGGCGGAAAATACACTGTTGCTGTAACAAGTCCGTCTCCAGAAAATTGTACGAGTACAAAAACAATCACAGTAGAAGAACATAAAGTTCCGCAGATTGCACGTGTTGATGTTGAAGGAACCAGAGCTATTATTTATCCTGTAAAAGCCGAAGACTATTTTGAATATTCTGTAGATGGTGTAAATTTTCAAGATTCAACTATCTTTTATGATGTTCCCGGCGGACTTCAGACGGCTTATGCTAGAGAAAAAAGCGGATGTGGAGGAACTACTAAACAATTTGTAGTACTTGTATTTCCTCTATTTTTTACACCAAATAACGATACTTACAACGATGTTTGGGAAGTAACTGGAATGGAAAATTATCCTCAAGCAGTAGTTACTATTTTTGACCGTTATGGAAAACTAGTCGCACAATTAAGCCGTTTCAAAATGAGTTGGGATGGTACTTTAAATCAAATTCCACTTCCTGCTTCAGATTATTGGTATGCTTTAAAAGTAGATGATTCAATGCCAGTTTTAAGAGGGCATTTTACTCTGAAAAGATAACTCTTCAATGAGAGAATATGTCAATTTGATAATTAGAGAATTGTTTTTGGAATTTTCTAATTATCAAATTTTCTGATTGACACATTTAATCCAATTTCTTCTTAATTTCATTCAGTATATAAAGGTAATCTTCGTGTTTTTTTACAAAATCGCGATTAGAAACATCAATTATTAAAACATTTAAATCGGTTTGAGATTTTATGTATTCGAGATAACCGTTATTGATTTTTTCTAAATATGTTGCTTCTATATTCTGCTCATAAATACGTCCGCGTTTTTTAATGTTTTGCAGCAATCTTTCCGTGTTCTGATACAAATAAACATACAAATCTGGCTTTGGCATTTCTTTGTAAATAATGTCGAATAGATTTCTATACAAACGATATTCATCTTCTGCAAGCGTTATTTTCGCAAAAATCAGCGATTTAAAAATATGATAATCAGCAACTATAAAATCTTTAAATAAATCAAATTGCGCCAAATCATCGGCTAATTGCTGATAGCGGTCGGCTAAAAAAGACATTTCCAACGGAAATGCATATCGGTTTTGGTCTTTGTAAAACTTTGGTAAAAACGGATTGTCTGCAAATCGCTCCAAAACAGTTTTTCCGTTAAAATCTTCTGCAATTTTATGCACCAAAGTAGTTTTTCCCGCTCCAATATTTCCTTCAAAAGCAACATAATTGAATTGATTTAAAGGAATTTTATCAATCGGACTTTTCAACTTTTGCACAACTGTACAAACACTTTCATCTGGAGTAATTGCAATCAACTCAGGAATTGTTTTTTGCAAAATCGGATGCCTCCAATTTAGCTTTAAATCTTGCATCGGAAGTAAAACAAAATTTCTGTTTTGCATTAGCGGATGCGGAACCTGAAGTTTTTCTGTATCTATTATTTCATCATCAAAAGCAATTAAATCAACATCAATAATTCTAGACTGATATCCTTCTTGATTCAAGCGGATTCTTCCTAATTCTTTTTCGACTTTTAAAATTTGATTTAATATTTTTTGCGCAGATGAATTGGTATGCAAAAGAAGCGCACAATTATAAAAAGCATCACTCTCAAAACCCCATGCAGGAGTTTCATAAAGTTTAGAAACCTCAATAACAGTCCCCACATTTTGATGTATCAAATCAATACAATTTTGAATGTTTTCTAGTCTGCTGCCTTGGTTGCTGCCTATCGATAAAACGACTTGATACTGTAATTTCATAATTAATGCAAATTAACTAAAACTATTTTAGAATTAACCAATATATTTGTGAAACGACGTCTCAAATCCAATCAGAAATTTAGATGTCTCTTTTGTAACGTTTTGACGTTTTTTGCTACTTATTAAAAAAATATACATATGAAGTTTTTAGGAAATGTAATTGCCACAGTTATTGGTATTTTTGTTTTTATCATGCTCTTCTTTTTTGGAGTAATCTTTATCGGAGTTGTTTTTGGCGGAGACGATAAGGTTTCTGTTAAATCGGATTCGGTTATTGAATTCAATTTAAAAGAAATTAAAAATGATTACGCAGGAAAATATAAAGATCCTTGGGTAAGTGTCTTTTCAGACAAAAAAGGCATAGGCTTGACCGATGTAATCAATGCTATTGAAGCAGCAAAAACAGACGACAACATTAAAGGAATTTCGATCTTAAATGACGAATCTTCTCTTGGTCTTGCGCAATATAAAGATTTAAGAAACGCTCTAGAAAGCTTCAAAAAATCGGGTAAATTTGTTTGGGCTTACGCCAATACTTATTCGCAAAAAGAATATTATTTAACTTCTGTTGCCAATACTATTTATATAAATCCTGCCGGAGATTTAGACTTTAAAGGACTTTCTTCTGAAGTTATGTTTTTCAAAGATTTCCAAGATAAATCTGGAATCCATATGGAAGTGATTCGTCACGGAAAATACAAAAGTGC
>NZ_DHEI01000034.1:7673-12677 GCF_002399805.1 Flavobacterium sp. UBA4854 | reverse complement strand
CTTTTAAACTCAATTTGGACAACCGTTTCTGCTGATATTTCAAAAAGCAGAAATATTCCGTTACCTAAACTAAACGAAATTGCAAATGGACTTTTGGCTAGAACTCCAGAAATGGCAAAAGAACAGCATTTAGTAGATATTGTTGCTTACGAAGATGTTTATCACGATGCCATTAGAAAAGCGCTGAAAGTAGATAAAGATGAAGATTACAATAAAATTTCAATCTCAGATTATACTCAAAATCACTTAGCAACAGCTTTAGATAATGCTTCAAGCGATCAGATTGCGATTATTTACGCTCAAGGCGAAATTGGAAGCGGTGAAGGAGATGTAAACACAATTGGAGAAGGCTCTATGAGACGTTCTTTGCAAGAAGCCAGAAAAAATGATGACGTTAAAGCTATCGTTCTTAGAATTGACAGCCCAGGCGGAAGTGCTCTTACTTCTGATTTAATTTGGAGAGAAATTGAAGTTACAAAAAAAGTAAAACCAGTTGTGGTTTCTATGGGTAACTATGCTGCCTCTGGCGGTTATTATATTGCTTGCAACGCCAATAAAATATTTGCCGAAAACAATACCATTACAGGATCTATTGGAGTTTTTGGAATGTTGCCAAATTTCAGTCCGTTGGCTAACAAATTAGGAATCAATTCTGAGCAGGTTAAAACTCATGAAAACGCTGCAAACTATAGTCCGTTCTTGCCAGTTGACGAGAAATTTAAAGCTTTTACTTTAGAAGGAGTCGAAAAAATCTACAACACGTTTGTTACTCATGTTGCAGAAGGACGTAAAATGACTTTTTCACAAGTTGATTCAATTGCTCAAGGTAGAGTTTGGTCTGGAACCGAAGCTTTAAAAATTGGTTTAGTTGATAAAATTGGCGGATTAAATGACGCGATTGCTGAAGCAGCTAAAATTGCTAAACTAAAAAAATATAGCACTCAAAATTATCCTGAATATGAAAAAACACTTAACGATTTGCTAGGTAATCTACCTTTTGCAAAATCTAAAGAAGCTTTTATAAAAGAAGAAATTGGAGAAGAAAATTACCTACTTCTAGAGCAGGTTAAGAAATTTCAAAAACAAAAAGGAGTGCAAGCAATATTGCCTTACGGAATCAATATTTATTAATTGAATTAAGATGAATAAAATAATTCTTTTTTTGACGGTTTTGTTTTGGAGTTTCATAAACGCTCAAGACAAAAAAGAAATCACGTTTAAGGAAACACCAGCAATATTAAAGATCAATAACGATCAGATTTTTGGTACGCTTACAACTCCAGATTTGACCAAAAGATTTCCAGTTGCTTTAATTATTGCCGGTTCTGGCCCAACGGATAGAAACGGGAACAATCCGATGATGAAAAACAATTCGTTAAAAATGCTGGCAGAAGCTTTGGCTAAAAACGGAATTGCATCATTGCGATATGATAAAAGAGCTATTGGAGAAAGCAAAGCAGCTGGCGGATCTGAAAGCAGTTTGGTTTTTGAAAATTATATTCAAGATGCCAAAAGCTGGATTAATTATTTAAAACAGGATAAACGATTCTCTAAAGTAATTATAATCGGTCACAGTGAAGGCTCTTTAATTGGAATGGTTGCCAGTGGAAAAGCAGATAAATTTATTTCGATTGCAGGCGCAGGCGAACCAGCAGATCAAATTTTAAAAACTCAAATTGGTGCCAAGTCAATGAAACCACTTAATGACTTGACCTTCCCTATTATTGATAGTTTAAAAAACGGATTTGAGGTAAAAAAAGTAGATCCAATGCTTAATTCTCTTTTCAGGCCAAGCATTCAGCCTTATTTGATTTCTTGGTTTAAATACAATCCGCAGACCGAAATACAAAAGCTTACTATTCCAGTTTTAATCCTGCAAGGAAATAATGATATGCAGATTGCTCTAAAAGATGCAGAAAATTTAAAACAAGCTAATAAAAATGCAGATCTACAGATAATTGACAAGATGAATCATATTATGAAAATCATTGATGGCAATCAGGAAGATAATTTAGCCAGTTACAATAATGAAGCACTTCCTATTTCTGAAATCCTAGTTGAAAAAATAGTTTCATTTATTCAGAAATAATAAAATAAACACCCTAAAAAATCCGTTTTGAAAATAGTTCTTAACGGATTTTTTTATGTGAAAATTTTAATAAAATTCTTACGTAATTAAGAAAACTTTATCTTCAAACTCTAGTAAAAAAAACTATTTTTGCAAGAGTCGATTTTAACACGTTAAACCCTCAAATCTATTTATATGCTAAAAAAAGTTTTAAAAATAAGTGCCATAGTCATTGTGGTATTTGTTGCTGCATTATTTGCTATTCCGTTTTTATTTAAAGATCAAATCAAGGCTAAAATCGTTGAAGCCATCAATGAAAGTGTTGATGCTAAAGTAAGTTTTACAGATGCAGATTTAAGTTTATTCAAGAATTTCCCTAACGCAACAGTTGGAATCGAGAAATTAGTTATTATCAACAAAGCTCCTTTTGAAGGCGACACGCTGGTTTCTTTAGGCCAACTAAATTTAAAAATGAGCGTGAAAGAACTTTTTAAAGGAAAAGATGAACCTTTAAGCATTCAGGGAATTAGTTCAACAAACGGATTAATAAACATTATATTCAATAAAGATGGCGTAGGAAACTTCGATATTGCCTTAAAAGACAAAAAAGAAGAAACGAAAGACGAAGCAAGCAAACCACTTGCATTGAAAATTCAGAATTATAAAATCGAGAATTTTACTTTTAGATATATCGATCAAGGTTCTAAAATTAGAATGGTAATTGATAGTTTAAACCACGAAGGAACTGGAGATTTTACCAATTCAAAATTAGATTTAACAACAAAATCTTCTGCCAAAGTTTCATTGGACATGGATAAGATGAATTACATGAAAAATGTAAAATTAACTTTAGACGCTGTTCTTGGAATTGATTTGGAAAAAAGCAAATATACTTTTAAAGAAAACAAGGCTCTTATCAATCAATTGCCTTTAGAGTTTGACGGATTTATTCAAATGGCTGAAAAAGCGCAGATTTATGATTTGAAATTTAAAACTCCTACTTCATCGTTTACCAATTTCTTAGGTTTAATTCCTTCGGCTTATGCATCTAGCTTAGAAGGTGTAAAAACGACTGGAGATTTTACTGTAAATGGTTTTGCAAAAGGTGAATTGACAGACACTACGGTTCCTAAATTTAATATCGAAATCGCTTCAAACAATTCTTCTTTCCAATATCCTAATCTTCCAAAATCGGTTCAAAATATTGTAATTGATACCAAAATCATCAACGAAACTGGAATCTTAAATGATACTTATGTCAATCTAGATAAGTTGTCTTTTAGAATTGATCAAGACGTTTTTAACGCTAAAGCGAATATCAAAAACATAACTGTAAATCCAATTGTTGACGCAGCTTTAAAAGGAACAATCAACTTGGCTAATCTTTCTAAAGCATATCCAATTAAAATGGATAAACCTTTAGCAGGTATTTTAAAAGCCGACGTTACAACAAACTTTGATATGGCTTCTGTAGAAAAAAGCGAATATCAAAATATCAAAAATGCTGGTACAATGAGTTTGTCAGGATTTAAATATACTGACGAAAACAACAAATCGATGAACATCAGCACGGCTTTGGTTGAATTTAATCCGAGTAAGATCAACTTAAAACAATTTGATGCTACAACTGGAAAAAGTGATATCAGCATTAATGGAGTTTTAGAGAATTTCTATGGTTTTATGTTTAAAAAACAAGAACTTAAAGGAAACTTTAATATGAGTTCTAAACAATTGGCTGTTGATGACTTTATGACTTCTGGCGAACCAGCAACTGCAAAAACAGAAGCAAAACCTGCTGACGCAATGAAGATTCCGGCTTTCTTAAATTGTACATTAAATGCAAAAGCTACAACTGTTTTATACGACAATTTAAAACTTCAAGATGTTGCTGGAAGATTGATTATTAAAGACGAAAAGGCCACTCTTGAAAACTTTAAAACAAATATCTTCGGCGGGTCAATTGGACTTAACGGAGCTGTTTCTACAAAAGAAAAAGTACCAACTTTTGATATGAATTTAGGATTCAATCAAGTTGATATTGCACAAACTTTTACTCAATTGGATATGATGAAAAAGATCGCTCCAATTGCAGGAATCATTAACGGTAAATTAAATTCGACTATTAAATTGAATGGTAATTTGGACGCCAAAGAATTGACTCCAGATTTAAAGTCAATATCAGGAGATTTATTAGGGCAATTATTATCAACTACTGTAAATGCTAAAAACTCAACAGTTTTAAATTCGCTTACTTCAAATGTTAAGTTCTTAGATTTAAACAAATTGAATCTAAACGATTTAAAAATGGCATTGACTTTTGAGAATGGAAAAGTAAATGTAAAGCCATTCGATATTAAATATCAAGACATTAAAGCTACAATTGGCGGAACTCACGGTTTTGACCAAACAATGAATTACACGATTAAGTTTGACGTTCCTGCTAAATATTTAGGAACCGAAGCCAACAATTTAATTGCGAAATTATCTCCTGCAGATGCTGCAAAACTAGATAATATACCAATCAATGCTTCTTTGACTGGCAATTTTTCAAATCCGAAAATCAGTACCGATATGAAAACTGCCGTAAGCAATTTGACTACACAATTGGTTAATCAGCAAAAAGAAAAACTTACTCAAAAAGGAACATCAGCGCTTACAGATTTAATCAACAAAAACACAAAAGCTAAAGATACAACTCAAGCTGCTAAAACTGAAAAAGAGCAAAAAACTCAAGAAGTGACTAAAAAAGCAAGTGATTTGTTGAATGGATTGTTTAAGAAGAAGAATCCTTAGAAAGATGCTGAGATGCTAAGTTTCTGAGTTTCTCTAAGAAAAAAAACTTAGAAACTTAGAAACTTAGAAACTTAGAAACTTAGAAACTCAGAAACTTAGAAACTTAGAAACTCAGAAACTTAGAAACTTAGAAACTTAGAAAC